>CABSMD010000056.1 GCA_902478725.1 uncultured Clostridia bacterium | reverse complement strand
CCAGCCGCAATAAAGCTGTCGGCGGCCACCTCAACCGGCGCGACCAGATTGGTGTTGCAGCCGATGAAGGCGTTGTCCCCGATAACCGTCTTGTATTTATAGGTGCCGTCGTAATTTACCGTTACTGTGCCGCAGCCAAAATTGACGCCGGAACCGACCTCGCTGTCACCGACATAGGTCAGGTGAGACACCTTTGTGCCGGTGTCGATCGACGAGTTTTTGATCTCTACAAAATCGCCCAGCTTCACCCGGCTTCCAATTTTACAATTCGGGCGGATATAAGCAAACGGGCCGACTGTGGTGTCTTCCCCGATCTCGCTTTGCATACAGACCGAATTGACGATCTTTACCCCGTCTGCTACCCGCATGTCCTCTAGGCGGGTCATCGGCCCGATCACGCAATTCTCGCCAATGACCGTATTGCCGCTTACAATACTGCCCGGGTGGATTACGGTGTCCATACCAATCCTGACACCGGGTGCGATAAAGGTGCTTGCCGGGTCAACGATGGTAACACCGTCCCGCATGACCCTGTCCAAAATCCGTTCGTTCATCAATTTATTCATCTGCGCAAGCTGTACCCTGTCATTTACGCCCAGAATCTCGGCCGCGTCCTCTGTCTGATAAATGGAGACGCAGTGTCCCTTGCTTTTTAGTATACCCAAAACATCTGGCAGATAGTATTCCGACTGCGCGTTGTCGTTTTTAATTTCGGTAATCGAGGAAAATAACAGCTTCGCGTCAAAGAAATACATCCCAGCATTGATCAACCGTACCTTTTGCTGTTCCTCATCCGCATCCTTCTGCTCTACGATTCCTTCAAGCTCTCCGGTTTCGCTGCAGAGTACCCTGCCATAGCCTGTTGGATCGTCCACCTCGGCCGTCAGTACGGTTGCGGCAGCTCCCCGCGCACAATGCTCGTCATATGCCTTTGCAAGCGTGCCCGCCGTGACCATAGGCATGTCGCCTCCCAGAACCATGACGTCGCCGTCAAAATCCTTTAAAAGAGGGGCCGCCATCTGTACCGCGTGGGCCGTGCCGAGACGTTCTGCCTGCAAGGCCGTTTGGCAACGGCTTCCCAGATGCTCAATGACCTGTTCGGCGTTATGCCCCACTACCACAATACATTCCTGTGCGCCCGCGCCTTGTGCGGCTTCGATAACCCAATCTATCATCGGCCTGGCACAGACCTCATGCAACACCTTGGAAACCCGGGATTTCATACGCTTGCCTTCCCCTGCTGCCAAAATGACCGCTGCCAGGTTCTTCATACTATCCCCGCCTTTCAATATTGTTTTTTTTATTATATCAAATATTTCAGTATTTGCCAATAACAAAAACAAAAAAGGCACAGACAGAGTGAAAAAACTCTTCTGCGCCTCCTGTAATGCAGTCTATTCTTCCGTATCCCCAGCCGCCTGCTCCAATTCCTCCGCCACTGTGGTTTCATACTTATCCAAAATCACAGATTGTAACTGTTCCCTGGTTTCGGCGTTGATCGGATGGGCAATATCTTTAAACTCTCCATCCGGCGTTTTGCGGCTCGGCATTGCAATAAAAAGCTTATCCTGTCCTTCGATCACCTTAATGTCATGTACAACAAACGCATTGTCGAAGGTAACGGACACGACAGCCTTCATCTTTCCCTCCGTGTTTATTTTCCTGATCCTGATATCGGTGATTTGCATACTACTCTTCCCCCTTAAAGGTCTTTTTTTCGTTCGTAGTCCTTTCGAATGCCGATTTAAACTCTTCTATTCTATTATACACAAATAAGGTGAATTGTAAATGGTTTTTTTCGCTTTTTTCACGAATGCAATATTAGAAATATTATTGATATTTTTGTTCAAATTGTATAAAATAGTAGTAGATTGAGAAATTTTTGAAAAAAAACAGGGTTTCTGTGGTAAAATATAAGATATTAGAATGCCGGACAAAAATCCGGCGGACAGGAGTTTAAAGTATGTACAGTCATTTGATTCATTCAGACCGGCATGTCCATTTTGTCGGAATCGGCGGCATCAGTATGAGTGCGTTGGCCAAAATATTAAAAGCCAGCGGCTGTCAGGTAACCGGCTCGGACATTACCCGTTCCCATACGGTAAAAGAACTGGAGGAAGCCGGTATCCCGGTTGATATTCCCCATCAGGTCAACGCTATTGAGAGGGCGGGCTTAGTTGTCTATACCGCCGCTGTGAAGCAGGATAACGTAGAGCTTATTTATGCCCGCGAGCACTCGATTCCCTGTATGGAGCGCGCCAAACTGCTTGGAGTGTTGATGGACCGTTATGCGGATTCTGTCGCGGTCGCGGGGACACATGGTAAAACCACCGTAACCAGTATGATTTCCCAGATCGTGTTGCGTGCTAATCTGGATCCGACGGTACTGGTCGGTGGTGAGCTATCCTGCATCGGCGGGAATTTGCGCATCGGCAAAAGCAGCTACTTTATCAGCGAGGCCTGTGAGTATGTCGACAGCTTTTTGAATTTCCATCCATCCATCGCCGTGATTTTGAATATCGAAGAAGACCATCTCGATTATTTTTCCGGAATCGAACAGATCCGACAGTCCTTCGCACAGTTTGCTGCCCAGACAAAAAAGAAAATCATCTGCTGTGGGGAGGATGAAAACATCAGGTTGGCTCTGAAAGATGCTGCCGTGCCGGTCACTACATATGGGATCGGGGATGGATTCGATTATAGTGCACAGGAGATAGAAGAGGGGGATACGACGCGGTATACCCTCTGCAAAGGGTGTGAACCGGTCTGCACGGTCGCATTGTCTGTCAGCGGCAGGCATAACATCAAAAATTCACTTGCCTCACTGGCCTGTGCGGACGCGCTCGGCATCCCCTTACCGGATGCCGCGGCGAGCCTTTCCGACTTCACCGGCGCGAAGCGGCGGTTTGAATATAAGGGCGAGAACGGCGGCGTTACGGTTTATGACGATTACGCCCATCACCCCACCGAAATCCAATCTACCCTACAGGCCGCGTCCGCCAGAAACTACCGCGAGCTTTGGTGTGTCTTTCAGCCGCATACCTATACCCGCACCAAGGCGCTGTTTGACGACTTTACCAAAAGCTTTTCGCTTGCCGACCATGTCATCATAACCGACATCTACGCGGCGCGGGAAAAGGATACCGGATTGGTACACGCAAAGGACTTGGCCGATGCCATAGACGGGGCAATTTATCTAAAAGGATTTGAAGAGATTGCAGATTATCTGCATAAAAATACCCGTCCTGCCGATATGGTAATCACCATCGGAGCCGGCACGGTGTACCAGATTGGGGAGCTTTTTTTGAAGCAGTAGACAAATCAGAATTTTTACACGTATTATGTAACCCTTTTTGTCCAACCGCACATATAATAGAATTGGATGGCTGCTCAATAACAAGCCGCCATTTAAATTACAAAAGGGGTTTTTATTTATGTGTTGTTGTGGTTGTACAAGACAGAGCTGTTGTAACAATGGTAGGAATAGCAATGCGTGCCAGGCGTTTCGTGCCAGCCGCCGGGGCTATACGACGATGAACGTGTTCAATGCCCAGGAAGGCAGAACGAATGGCTGTGGATGCTGCTGTGGATGCAATTGCGGTTGTAACTGTGGTTGTGGTTGCGGAACAAATGCGACTACTATCTTAAGCGACGTGTACGACTCGGGCTATAACAATGGCTATAACAATGCGGCGTATAACGACGACTGCGGCTGTGGCTGCGGTGCAGCTTCTGACGCGGCACAGGCCAACAGCAATGGCTGTGGCTGCGGTTGCGAATAATTCGATTTTTTGAGCAGGCCGTCCCGAAACGGGGCGGCCTGCCTTTTCCATCCAATAAAAAGGCATGCATCTGTGTGTTCCGATGCATGCCTTTCTGAATCAACATAAAAGGTATTTATTATTTATAAACCGGGCCAAAGTTTTGGCAAGCACGGTAATCCGCACCTTCTTTGTCCATACCAAATGCGTTCCATGATGCGGGACGGAAAATCTTATCCTCGCATACGTTGTGCATACAAACCGGAATGCGGAGCATGGAAGCCAGTGTAATCACGTCGGCACCGATATGGCCATAGTTAAACGCGCCATGATTCGCGCCCCAGTTGTTCATCACGCTGTATACATCCTTAAACGCGCCCTCACCGGTCAGACGCGGTGCAAACCAGGTGGTCGGCCAGGTCTTGTCGGTTCTCTTGTTTAAGATGTCATGAACCTTCTCCGGCAGTTCAACCGTCCAGCCCTCGGCGATCTGGATCACCGGCCCCAATCCTCTAATGAGATTAACACGAAGCATGGTTACAGGCATCTTGCCCTCGCTTAAGAAGGTGGAAGAATACCCGCCCCCTCTGAAATACTCTGACGAAGCCGGGCTCCACACCGTAGCATCCAGGCATTTCTGCGCTTCGTCCTCGCTGATTTCCCAATACGGTTTCATCGTCGGGATACCGTTTTCATCCTTCATCTTGCCGCACGCATCCAGTGAGGCCGCGCCAGAGTTGATCAGGTGGATAAATCCATCCTTCGCATCGCCTTCCGGCTTCCATCCCGTCACCCGTTCCACCGCATCCGGGCTCCAGTAGGTACGTACATCGGCAAATACCGATGGGGTGTTGGTGAGCAGGTGACCAAACAGCATGGCCACGCCGTTTAACGAGTCGTTTTCGGTCGCTACCACAAACGCCTCGCGAATGCCATTCCAGTCAAACGAGGAGTTCAGCGTCGCTTCCATAAAGTCACCATTGGGGAAATGGTCGGTCCACTGCCTCTGTCCCTGGAAACCGCCGGCGATAGCGTTATGGCCATTGGCCTCTTCTGCGAAACCGAGTTCCGCCAGCTTCGGATTGCCGATCATCAGGTCACGGCCGATCATCACCATTTTGGTGACGAATTCCCAGTTTTTGTCCTTGCGTTCCCTGCTCAGCTGCAGCTCAGCGGGATTATAGTCGGTGCCTTCCTTGCAGTTCTTCTTGACCCATGCAAGCGCCCGGTCAAATTCCTCTTTATCGTAGATTTCTTCATCTATTCTGCGGACAAATTCAGACATATCTACATATTCGTTGCGCATACCCAGATATTCCTGGAAGAAATGGTCGTCGACGATCGAACCGCCGATACCCATTGCAACCGAACCCATTGAGAGATAAGATTTATCCTTCATGGTTGCCATAGCCAGACCCGCACGGGCAAAGCGAAGCAGCTTCTCCTTGACATCGCAGGGAATGACGCCGTCGCCGGCATCCTGCACGTCGCGCCCATAGATACCAAATGCCGGAATTCCTTTTTGACTGTGCGCCGCCAAAACCGCCGCTAAGTAAACCGCGCCCGGGCGTTCCGTACCGTTAAAGCCCCAGATAGCCTTTGGGGTATGGGGATCCATATCCATTGTTTCGCTGCCATAACACCAACATGGCGTAACGGAAAGGGAAACACCTACGTTCTCCTTTTTGAACTTGGCGGCGCAGGCCGCTGCCTCCGCAACCCCGCCAATCGTCGTATCTGCGATCACACATTCAACCGGATGTCCGTTGGCGTGCTTTAAATTTTCGCTGTACAGCTTAGCGACCGCCTTAGCCATATTCATGGTCTGGTCTTCCAAAGACTCCCTTACACCGCGCCTTCTGCCGTCAATGACAGGGCGTATTCCTATTTTAGGCAGGTCGCCCAAATAACGCATTTCATCTTTCATAACAACATTCCTCCTTGTGAAAGTTTATAGAGTAAGTATCTGCCTTTCTTTCACATTTTATCAAACATTTATTCAATAGTCAAAGTATTAGCAAAAATAACCGATAGTAACTTTTCACAAATTTAGAATAGCGTTTTTGTGTATTTTTCATTCCTGAGAATGGTTCTATAATTTCACCTCTGTCAAGGAGGAATTAACGATATCGACGGAGTCATCCTGTACCAGCAAATCCTCCAGGACGTCGCGCAGCGCGACCGGCGTCACGGTGTTATGTGCCAGCTTATTGATAAAATACCGCATCTTAGACTCGCAACAGCAGACATCGGAAATCCATTTGGATTCGCTGACCAGCTTTCCGGCCTCGTCCATCCTGCTTTTTACAACCTCAACGCCAAAAGTCAACAGTTGCGCGTGATTAGGAAGATCCGCAGCGCCGGTCTGTGTTATGTAATACTCCAAATACCATTTTTCTTCTTTTTCCGGCAGTTCCAGGCCAACCGTTTTGCATAGCTCTTTGTACATACCAAACAACCTCCTCATAAATAAAGTTTACAAGAAACATTATAGTGGCTGTGGCATACAAAATCCAGCAAAACTCATCGCCCTATTTAGTCACAAATCGTCAATATTACGCATAATATTGACGAAATTATTGAAATATACACCTAATTTTGACGAATCATTATAAATAAAGTCACATTGTGCGATCGAAAATTTTTATATATTTTTCCAGATATGAGATACTATTCAAAATTTGTATACTATTATCATAGTTTTCGGAGTAAACCTCAAGAATCAAATCCCCCCGATAATCCTGTAGAAGGGAAAAATACTTTGCATAATCCAAAACCCCCTTACCAGGTAAACAGCATTGATTTTCAACATCCATGTCATTGATATGGATGTTGACGATTTTATCCCCCATTACCTTAAAATACTCCTCTGGCTGATGCCGGGAACGGAACGCCTGCTTAAAGTCAAAGGTAAAGCCAATGTTGTTGGATTTGGTGTATTCCATCGTCCGTTCAATAAACTGTGGTGCGCCGGATTGACACCAGGAGACATTTTCCCAAGCCAGCCGGATCCCATACTCCCCGGCGAGGTCGGCAACCCTATCAAGCTGCGCCGCGTAAGCGGGGTAATCAAAGTCCTGCGTCGTCGCCCGTGCCAAATTGCCATGAAAGGTGTAGTATTTGGCGCCCAAATACTGAGCGGCGCTTAAAAACTTTTGCAGGATCAAAAAAGAATCCGACCGCCGTCGTTCATATTCGTTGAACAGGTACGGCTCCAGGATGATACAAAAAGCATGGACCGACAATACCTCTGTCTGTCCGGCCGTGAGGGTCTCCTCCAGCCTTTTGCAATACTCAATGTCATATTCGGCCACAGCGTTAAAAAAAACTTCCACTTTGCGTACCTTCATTTTTGCAACCTGAACCAGCGCCTCCTCGGTCAGAGCGGGATAAAAGCAGGCGGTGGAGATTCCAATGTCCATATCGGTTCAACCTCTCAATCTCTTTTGGTTTTGACTGCCTTTCCTTCCAGTTATTCAATGTTGCCCCGTGACGTAATTGGTGCTACAATTAATGTATGATGAAATGGGGGTTTTGGGTATGAACAAATTATTCAGTCAGCTTGACCAGCTGCAATGGTATCCGAAATTTGTAATGCTGAACGGATTGCGTTGTTCCCTGCTTGTGTTGCTTTGTGGCTTTTCGGGCTACATATGGTCATTTTATCATAACATTCTGACCTTGTCCACCGCAACTGCTTTAGCGCGTGTCGCACTCAGCATCATGTCACTGAGTATTATACTGTCTTTGCTATCCCATTATGTACTGTTGCGAAAAAGCAATTAAAACCGCGCTGGCGGCAACGGAAACAACATAGCCGGAATGACACGCGGGATACCGCCTTCTCTCCTATGCAGTATCCCGCTTTTGCGTCTATAAAACTTTTCATCGCCTTCCATTCCTCTTTCGGTTATTCCGCCTGCGTATCCGGGTTATCGTTCTTCCTGTGATACTTTTTTCCCTGTTCTGATAGGATAGGACGAATCCAATAAGCACAGGCATGGCGATCATGATCGGCAGGGTATATCGCACACTGCCACTGATGGGGGATGCGATGTTGGTTAACAGCATGACCAGTACAGGAACAAAACAGACAGTCTCTCTGTTCCTTTTACGGTAAATGAGGTAAGACAATAAAAGGATTAAAATCCAGGTGTACAGGCCTGGCCTGTATAAATAGCGCAAACCGGGGGTAAATGTCGCCACCCGGTAAATTTGTCTGGTCACCAGTCTTCTGGCGGAATCCCACTGTTTAAACGTATAATCGATCGTAACCACATCGGAATTAGAATAAGATATCTGGCGAGGATAAAGAAGGCCTTGGTCACCTACCGACCGGTTCGACGGATAGAGATACAAACTGGCGCTTTCTAAAAATGCTTTCCAATATGCGTCCGGATGCTTCCAATACAATTGAAACCAGGTGGAAAAAAATGCTTTCATATCGTCCGTAGACGCAGAATCATGGAAGGTATCTTTAACAGTATCGGCAACATAAGGAAAATACTGTTCCCCTATTACATCATAGTCCAAAACCCGTCCAATCGCTTCTCGTTCTTCTGCTGTGACATCATTCCCATAATATTTGACATAGCGTGCAACCTGCTGGAACGGGATGGATAAGACCTCCCTTCTGCTTCCCTTTTGAATATCCAGCAAAGGAAACAAGAGGTTGTTAGCAACAAGGGATACCACGAGGGCGGTACAAGATACGATAAAAAATCGTTTTTTGGCAGGCAGCTTTGTCAGTAGACAGGCGGCTGCCGTGAAGAAAACGACAAATATCCCATTGTTTCGAAACTGCGTCAACAACACAGATACTATAAAAAGATAAACGATCGAACGCGAGTCCTGCTTTTTTATAAAAATATCTATCAATAGCAATTGATACAGCAGGAAAAAAATCATATAAAGCGTATCCTTTAGCATCAGGTTTGTATACGTCGGCCAGATTGGGAACAAGGCAAAATAAACCAGTGCCGCAAATGTCACATACCGTGGAAGCCGCCATCCTATCAGTGTTTTGACAGCAACGGAAATAACAAGGATGTAAAGTATAGTCTGCAACAGGGTATAGATAAAAACCCCTATGGATTCAGCCCCCAAAGAACGCCCTAATTGGACGAATATGCCCATCAGCCAGGTAGATAAAGGGGGGTGGTGGGTGGTAAACGGGATCGCTCCAAAATACATATTTAGCTGAACAGCGCTGTCATACCATATCGATCCGGGACAAAACAGCAGGAGATACGGTAACCAGCATACCAACAAAACGCCCATGGTAAGGGGGACCGGGTGCCTCTCGTAAAAGGCAATGACTCTTCCGACGGGCGCAGGCGCCTTATCTTCTATATTTTTGAAAACGTCAAACATCTTCCATAATAAGGAATAGAAAAGAATCAAGGCGCCAGGCGCGGTCAACAATACAAATATGGCATACTCCCTGACAAATTCGGCGCGGCTGCGAAAATCAAACAGATTCCCCATCACAAAGGTCAAAAGCAGAATAAGAGCTGTAACCAGAGTGCTCAAGTGCAGAGCGATTCGTTTGGAAATCCGAAAATAAAAAATGCTGACTGCTACGGTAAGAAGCGCCCAAATATACCAATGTCCCCCGGTAAGAAGATACTGTACAATATCCTGAAACGTCCTTCCCAGCCCGTCCGCATCGGGAATGACAGAATACAGCTTTAATGCCCCGATCGACCAGGCCGCCACTACGAAGCAGGCCAGCCATCTGAAAAAAGCACGGTGTGGTCTCATATAAGTACCTCTTTATAAAAAATCTCTTCATTTAAAAATTATTTTTCCTCTTGCTCTTGTTTCCCCCCGCCTGCATGGGACAGTAGAAATCCCCAAAGCACAGGCAGGGCGGCCATAATCGGCATAGTATAGCGTATACTGCCATTTACCGGCGACGCGATATTCGTCAGCAGCATAACGGCTACCGGCACGAAACAGAGAATCTCTTTATACCTTTTTCGGTATATAAGATAAGACAACAATACGATCAATATCCAGGTATAAAAGCCGGCTCTGTGCAGATAGTGGACGACCGGAACGTAATATGCTGAAACAAACAGCTTATTCGAAACGATGGGCCTGATCTTGTCAAACTGTTTTATCGTATAGTCAATTTCTACCGCATCGTCAACTTTATTTGTTTTCCCCTGATGAAGGTGGAGGATACACTGTTTTTCTTCCGCCCGGTGTGCCGGATAAAAGTATAGATAGCTTCCATCCACAAAAGATTTTAAATAGACATTCGGATGCTTCCGAAAAAGCTTTACCCAGGTGGAAAAGAAATCCCGCATATCCTGCGCAGACGCCTCTTCACGGAAGGTGTCTTTTACAGGGTCTGAAAAATAAGGGGTGTAATTCTCCGCCAATACGTCATAATCCAGTACCCGCGCGATGGAATCCCGTTCCTCCGCGGTGACTTCATCCCCGTGGTATTTTAAGTAACGCGCAACCTGTTGAAACGGAATGGACAGGGATTCCCGCCTGCTTCCCTTTTGAATGCCCAGCATAGGGAATACAATATTGCTGATACAGAGATAAACGGCAAGTACCCCACAGGATACCGAAAAAAATTGTTTTTTTGCTGGAAGTTTGAACAACAAAAATGCAATTGCTGTGAAAACGACAACAATAATTCCGTTGTTGCGTGTCAATGTTAGCAGCAGTGCCGTGAAAAAAAGAAAAATCATGCTCTTAGTCCCCTGTTTCTTTTGGAAGAATCCTATGAGCACCAATTGATACAGCAAAAAAGAAGCCGAATACAGGGTGGTCTTTAAGAACATATTGTTGTATGCAGGCCAAGCTGAAAACAAAGCAAAATAGCCCAGCACTGTAAACGTAACGTACCGTGGCAGACGCCACCTTATCATGGTCTTGACAGCGAGGGAAATGACAGCAGCCAAAAACAGGGTCTGTACAAAGGTAAAAATAAAAGCGCCAATAGAATCCGATCCCAAATATCGTCCCAATTGGATACAGAATCCCATCATCCAGGTAGTGAGGGGAGGGTGATGGGTGGTAAAAGGAACCTGTCCAAAAAACATATTGAGCTGCATGGCGCCGTCGTACTGGATCGTTCCCGGACAATAGAGTATAATATAGGGCAGCCAGCATACCAGTAGAATACCCATGGTCAGGGGCATAGGGTGCCTTTCATAAAACGCGATAACCCTCCCTGCCGGAGCAGGACTCTTATCTTCTATACTCTGGAATACATGAAATGCTTCCCATAGTAACGAATAGAATAAAGCAAGGGTTCCGGGGGAAGCAAGTATAACAAATATCGAATAGCTTCCGGCCGTCTCCACAAGGTTACGGAATTCCAGAAAACTACCCAATACAAAAGCCAGCACCAGAATGAGAGCCGGAATCAGAATTCTCACGCTAAAAGTGATCCTTTTGGAAATCCAATGGTAAAATGCGCTGATAGCAATCATTAAAACAATCCAGCCAATCGCATTTCCTCCAAAGAACAAATATTGTATTACATCATACAGTTCTTCCCCCAGCCCGGCGGCGTTGGGAATCACCTCATATAACTTTAAAGCGCCTGCCGACCATGCTGCCAACAAAATACAGGCCAGCCATCTAACAAAAGTACGGTATGCTTTCATGTAACGATATCCTTTCATGCAAAATCTTGAGTTCCCTGTTACTATCTTTCCTGTTGTCTTTCTTACACCTGATCCGTCACCCCTCATCTTCGCCGTTATTGCGGGAAAGAACAAAACCCGCAAGCACAGGAAGGGAGATCATAATCGGCATGCTATAGCGTGTGCAGCCGTTTACCGGCGATGCTGTGTTAATCAACAGCACGACTATAACAGGAATAAAGCAAAGCAGCCTCCCTCCCCGTTTCCGGTAAAGCAGATACGAAATCAGCAAGATCAAAATCCAGGTATAAAAACCGGTTCTGAACAGGTAATGAATGACCGGGGCCGAGGAGGAAGCTTGTTTTAGGTGGTGCAGCAATGCGTTTCTAATACCAGCCCATTGTTCCATTGCATAATCGATTCGGGTCATACGTTCCTCGTGCCTGGACTGATATAAGGGGAATGTCATTACAAATTCTTGCCTGTGACCCGGATACGCGTATAAATAAGCCCCTTCCAAAAACGCCTTCCAGTATTCTTTGGGATGTCTCCAATAGAGCTTTGCCCAGGTGGAAAAGAAATTCTTCAGATCCTGACCGGTTGCCTCTTCACGGAACGTATCTTTGACAGGATCCGATAAATAAGGATAATAGTTTTCAGCCAGGGAGTCATAATCCAGTACCCGCGCAATAGACTCCCGTTCCTCCGTAGTTATATCCTCCCCGTGGCTGACTCTTATACACATCTCCGAGCCCACGAGACCG
>CABSMD010000055.1 GCA_902478725.1 uncultured Clostridia bacterium | reverse complement strand
ATCCTCTTCGTCGGCAGCGTCAGATGTGTATAAGAGACAGGTCATTGATCTGCCAAATCAGTGGTTGGTTCTTGCACATATCGTCTATTTAGGAGGTGAACAGTACATGCCAAACGATAAGGTCCTTCAGCAAAAGAAGGATGCCGTCGATGCCCTGGCGGAAAAGATCGGCAGCGCCGTTTCCGGTGTTCTGGTCGACTACCTGGGACTGACCGTTGAGGAGGATACCAAGCTCCGTAATGATCTGCGCGCGGCGGGGGTGGAATATAAGGTTGTGAAAAACACCATAACCAAATTCGCTCTCGACAAGGCGGGGATGGAAGGGCTGGATCCCGTTCTGAATGGTCCGACGTCATTGGCGCTCAGCTTTGATGATGCGGTAGCGCCTGCAAAGATCTTATCAAACTTTGCCAAGAACAATGAAGGCTTTGAGATCAAAGCCGGTTTTGTTGACGGTAAAGTGATTGGACTGGATGAGATCAAGGAACTGGCGGAGTTGCCGTCGAAGGAAGTATTGATCGCCAAAACGCTTGGCGGCTTGAATGCGCCTATCGCGGGCTTTGCCAATGTGTTGAATGCGAACCTGCGCGGCCTTGCCGTGGTTTTGAATGCGATTGCGGAGCAAAAATCCGCGTAATATGAAAATGGGAGGTATTTTTGAATGAGTGATAAAGTAACGAACCTGATTGAAGAAGTAAAGAATCTGACTGTTTTGGAACTGTCCGAGCTGGTGAAGGCTCTGGAAAAGGAGTTTGGCGTATCCGCTGCTGCTCCTATGGCTGTTGCGGCTCCTGCTGCTGGCGGCGCTGCTCCTGAGGCGGCTGCTGAGAAGTCCGAGTTTGACGTTGTTTTGACCTCGGCTGGTGGCTCTAAGTTGAATGTCATTAAGATCGTGCGTGAAATCACCGGTCTGGGCCTCAAGGAAGCCAAGGAAGCGGTTGATGGTGCTCCTAAGACGATCAAAGAAGCGGTTGCGAAGGATGAGGCTGAGTCCATCAAGGCGAAGCTGGAAGAAGCCGGCGCGAGCGTTGAGCTGAAATAGTAATTGAAAAATATGGGCTGTACCATCGGATCAGATGGTACAGCCCATTTTTTGTGCTTGCATTTCGTGACGGCGCACGGTATAATAGAATAAAGTATTGAGGATGACTACGCTAAGGAGGTCGATTATATGGGGTTGATCAAAGCGTTTTCCGGCGCGATCCGTTCGGAGCTGGCAGACCAGTGGAAAGAGTATTTTTATTGTGACAGTATGCCCAAAGAGGTTCTGCTGCAAAAGGGGATTAGGCGGAACAATACTACCCGTGCGGGGAGCAGCAACACCAAGGGCAGCCCGGATATCATTACCGAAGGCAGCGTGATTGCAGTCAATGAGGGGCAGGCCATGCTGGTGGTGGAACAGGGAAAGATCGTCGATTTTACCTGTGAACCGGGTGCGTATACCTTTGATGCATCCACCGAACCGTCGATGTTTGCGGGGAATTTTGGAAAAGGTCTGGTTGATTCGTTCCGGACGGTTGGCAAGCGGTTTACATTTGGAGGCGACACCGGTAACAACCAGCGTGTTTATTATATCAATACCAAGGAAATATTAGAGAATAAATATGGCTCCTCCCAGCCAATGCCCTATGACGATCCGTATTACAGAACGGTTCTTTATATCCGATATTATGGGATGTTCAGCTTCCGGATCACCGATCCGCTGGTGTTTTACAACAGCATTGCAGGCAACGTGACCGACCGTTTTTCGAGCGAGTCGCTGCTGGAGCAGTCACGCAGCGAGTTTTTAACTGCTTTCGATTCGGCGCTTAACCGGCTGTCGGGCGAGGGGGTCAAGTTCAGCGGGATCCCTTCTAGGCAGATGGAGATTGCCAATTATATGAATGATGTCTTGGATGAGACATGGAAGAAGAACCGCGGGATGGAGATCATCGCGGTCAGCATCGAAAAGATCACGCCGGACGATAAATCGCGCCAGCGGATCGAGGATTTCGACAACGCGATGATGCTCGGTAATTCTCCAAACGCCATGCAGGGCCGCATGACTGCGGCGCAGGCGGCGATGTTTGAGAATATGGGCAAGCAGAACGGCGGCGTGTCCGGCGGCGATATGATGGGAGCCGTCATGGGCATGATGGGCATGGGCATGATGAATAACATGATGAATGGCAGCAACCCGATGGGTACGCCGGGCAACACGACCGGCGGCGCGCCGAACGGACAGAATCCGCCCGCCTCAAATCAGCAGGCGGGACAGGGCCATCAGGCCGCAAACGCACAGCAAAATCCACCGAATACGCCGCAAATCAACGTGGACGGACAGCCTTCAGCGCCTAACCAGGCTACTTCCTGGACCTGCTCCTGCGGCGCGGCCAACACCGGAAAATTCTGTTCGGAATGCGGCAAAAAGCGGCCGTTTTTCCGGTGCGATAAGTGCGGTTGGAAGCCACAAGACCAGAGTAAACCACCCAAGTTCTGCCCCGAATGCGGAGACCGGTTTGATGACGCGGATGTCGAATAGAGAATGAACACTTCTGCTTTTACAAAATAATGAGGCAGGGAGCCTTTACGGTTCCCTGCCCGCGTCCTGTTTTCGGTACTCGCGCGGTGTCAGACCTGTCTGGCTTTTAAAGAAGTCGGAAAAATAAGACACGCTGCAAAACCCCAGCCGATCGGCGATCTCCCTAATGGGCAGATAGGTACTGCGTAAAAGCACCTGTGCGTTTTGCAGCTTCATTTTGATTACATAATCGTACGGCGTGCAGCCGTACGATTTTTTGAACACCGAGATAGCCCGCGAGCGTGACAGAAATACTTGTTTGGCTAACTGGTTCAATGAAATCTTGGTATCCAGGTGAGTATCGATATAGTCCTTCATGACTCTGGCATTGGAGGTTTCCTCCGGCCAGTCCCCGACAAAATCGGACAGGGCGGCGATCATCCGGTGGAGCAGGATGGGAATCTGGCGGTTTTGTTTGGAGGGATTGCGCTGCGCGGAATCGTAAATATCCTGCATATAGTCCGGCGCATGAAAGCCCTTGACCAGCACCGTCTGATCCAGATGATAATCCTGGAGCAGGTGGCGCACAAGGCTTCCGGCTACGTTGATCCACATCTTGATCCAGGGACTATCCCGGTCGGGATAGTATTCAAACTGCGCGCCTTCGTGCAGGATATAGGCGTCTCCCGCCTTGGGGTGGTAAGCCTCGCCGTTGTGGATCACCGTTCCGCCGCCCTTAATGATGTATTCAAACACAAACATATCCGAAAGCTGATTGGCAATATAATAGTTGGGATTGGGGTATGAAATTCCGGCGATGATCAGATTGCAGCCGGGGTCTGCTTTCCCGTGAAAAACGATAATTTTTTCATTGTATTCCTTGGGGTGATACATTGTCCGTTCCTGTAACATGCTATCATTCCTAAACTTTTTATTCCGATTCCATATTTACACGCCTCTATTATACATGTTATCATAAGCCTTGTAAAGATATTTTTGAAAGGGGCGGTAAATATGAAAAAAAGGCTTGTATTGGCATGTGTGTTATGTGTGGTCTTGCTGCTTGGTGCGCTTCCGTGCTATGCTTCCGGACTGTCGGTCACGGAGCTGTACGCGGACGTTTACGGCATTGAGGTAACCTTTGACGGAACACTGAGCGATAACGGTATCGGCAGTGTAACCTTAACGCAGAACGGAAATGCGGTCGCAATCGAAAAGTATACTATTTCTGAAAATGTACTCAACCTGGTGCCGCGGCGGTTCGAACGGGACAAGACCTATGAGCTGACCATTGGGACGGGCTTTGGCCTCACGGCAGAGTATCGGCGGAAGTTTCGGGTCAAAACCATCTTTTCCGAGGATTTTGACGCTGTGGCAGACTATCCCAATGATTTTACCAGAACCAAAGGGGAAAGCTATTATACCTATTCCAAGGGGGAATCCCTGTTACTGAACGGTTCGAGCAACCTCAACGAGAACATCAAGGTCTACGATGGGAAAGCATACGGCTATTTTGACGGCAGGTGGTTCACACCGAATGTCCCGGGCATCGCGGAGCTGGACAGGTATACCGCGTCCGTCAAGCTGGGATATTTTCAAAATACCGCGAGCAATAACAACTGCGCCATGCAGATTCGCGTGAATATACCGGGTGTTGACGCCAGCGCTGGCGGAAATGGATTTCAAATTTCGGCGGATCATTTCCGGTTTCAACTGGCGGGCAGCGAGAAGGGGCGATCGGGATGGACGAATCTCGGCCTGGCCAATCTGAGCTATGGCATATCCGAAAAAGCGGATATCAACGGCGGCACGTTAGAGAAGACGCTGGGGACTGTCAGCACACAGCCTGTCGAGTATGAGTTCGGTCTGCGCAAAGACGGGGCGGACGCCGGATTGTACCGTGACGGAACCTGTCTGGCCGCCCTGTCCGATAAGGCGAACCTGACCGGCGCGGCGGAGAAAGGCTACTTCGGTTTTGTGATGGCGAGCAAGGTGCTCTACCGTCTGGATGACATGCTAGTAACCAAAACGGTTGAGATCGATGATTCCATGCCCCCCTCCATTTCCGGTTCCGACGGTGCGGTGTTCGTGCAGGATAATTATACCTACGGTGACGACCCCACTCCCTATAACAGCGCGGTGGTCTTCTCCACGGTGGTTTTGCCCGCCGGCTGGGAGCTGACGGATGATTACGGCCTTTTGTTCACCGGCGGGACGTTAACCGACTATAAACTGCTCGCGGTGGCAAATACGGGATACCGCTTTGGCATCCGTGTGTTTGGAAAAGGATTGGTTCCCGGTAGCTATAGCGTCAAGGCCTATGCGGTGGTCAAACACACTGAGACCGGGGAGACCCTGACGGTTTATGAGCCGGAACCGCGTAGCTTTACTATTTCATAGTTTATCACATTTTAAATTTTTATCTTGGAGGACAACAGTGTTATTTACGAACAAACAATTGGGCAATTTTGCAAAGGATCCGGCGGTGGTGCGTTATCAAGACCGCTACTACCTGTATTACACGATCAAATATAACCATGAGGCGTTTGGTGCGCCGGAAAAAATCGGAATCGGGATCGCGCAATCCCGCGATCTGGAAGAATGGGAGGATGCCGGTGAGCTGCCATTAGAGGATGCATGTGAGAAAAACGGTGTCGGTGCTCCGGGTGCGGTCGTGCTGGATGGGCGCGTCCACCTGTTCTATCAGACCTATGGCAACGGCGCGAAAGATGCGCTTTGCCACGCGGTGTCGGAGGATGGGCTTCATTTTGTAAAGGATAAAACAAACCCTGTCTACCAACCTGAGGCTACCTGGTGCTGTGGGCGCGCGATCGACGCGGATGTCTGCGTGTTCAAAGACAAACTGCTTTTGTATTACGCCACGCGCGACCACGCCATGCGGGTGCAGATGCTTGGCGGAGCGTATACGTCATTGCATTCGGATTTTTCCAAAAACTGCTGGACACCGCTTGCGGACGAAACCCTCCTGTCGCCGGAATTGGACCGGGAAGGGGAATGCATCGAAGCGCCCGCGGTGATTGAAAATGAGGGCCGCCTGTTTCTCTTTTACGGCGGCGCGTATAACTGCTCTCCCCAGCAGATCGGCTGTGCGGTATCCGATGACGGCATCCGGTTTACCCGCCTCTCCGATCAGCCGTTTTTGCCAAACGGCGCGGCGGGGGAGTGGAACAGCAGCGAATCAGGGCACCCTTATGTGTTTCGGGATGACGGCGGCAGGGTATATCTGTTTTACCAGGGCAGCGCCGACGGCGGCAGAACCTTTTATCTCTCTAAAAAAGAGATATGGTTTGATGCGGACAATCTTCCGCACCTGAAATAGCGGCGGCAAGGCTGGACCGCAGGCCAATAGGAAAGAAAAAGCCCCCCCGCCGGCTCATTGCCGGCGGGTGTGTTATGTATTTCAAAAATAGTGTACTTATTTTAAGTACATTTCTGCCCGCAGAGGGTTGCTATGGTGTAGAATGATCCCATATTTAGAAAGGGGATCTACCAATGTGTGAAAAAAATTGTGACAGCTGTTATTACTTCATTCAGCATTATATTAGGATGGAAAGGAGATTTGTTAAAATAAACATGGGCCATTGTATCCGTGCCCGTATAAAAAAGATGAAGAGCAATGCAAAAATATGCGATTATTATAAAGAGAAAAAACGGCGTTAGCTTTTTCTCCCTTCCCACGAAAAATATATTGGAAATTCTCCCGGATTGTGCTACAATAGAGATATGATTCGAATGAGGATGTGTACATAGATGGCACAGAGGGGTAGAAAAAAGAAAAAAACGCCTGCCGTGAAGTTTGGGCATGAGCTTGCCGTGATCGTGGCGGTGGTGTTCGGCCTGCTGGCGTGCGCGGCGCTGTATACCGATGCGGTTGGTATCGCGGGACATTGGTTCCGGGCGGCCTGCGGCGGAATATTTGGACGCGCGGCTTATTTGTTCCCGCTTTTATTCATCGGCGTGGTGGCGCATATTTTAATCAAGAAGCTGGACAAGCCTAATTATAAGCACTATCTCATGGCGGTGCTGCTCCTGTTGGCGAGCGCCGTGTGTGAGATGATCGAGTATGGCGCGAACGACCTGGGCTTCGACCTGTGGACGTTTTGGCTAAACGGCAGTGAGATGACCGGCGGCGGTGTGATTGGCGGCACGGTCTATTTTGCCTTACATAGCTTTTTGGGGATATTCGGCGCGGCGCTGGTACTCAGCGCGGCGTTTATTGCGGTGTTCATGATCCTGACCGAGGTTTCGTTGTTTGAACTGTTTGCGGGAATCGGCCGGTTTTTCAGCAAGGTCTGGAATAAACCACTCAAAGAAACCGAGCGCCCGAAAAAGGAGAAGAAACGGGAACCACAGGAAGATTTTGATGAGCTCGTAACCAAAGCGGATAAAATGGAAGCCGAGGAACAGGAGATCGAGGAGATTGAAGTACCGGACATCGCCCTGTTCCATGACAAGGAGGATGTCGGAGTGATCGATGCCCAGCTCAAGCTGCCGGTTGACGGAGAGGAAACCGAAGAAAAGATGGACAACGACGACGATGACGAGTTTGTCCCTGCGGCGTCGGTGGAGCAGATCGAATACCTGATCCCGCCGATCACACTGTTGGAGGAAAACAGCGAGTCCAAGCATGACGAGGCGTTTGTGCGCGAGCTAAAGGAAACGGCGAAAAAGCTGGTCGAAACTCTAAAAAGCTTCAACGTATCGGCCAAGGTGGTCAATATCCACAGCGGCCCCAGCGTTACCCGCTATGAGATCGTCGCGGCATCCGGCACCAAGGTAAGTAAGATTGTCGGCCTGTCCGAGGATATCGCCCTGCACCTGGCGGTAAGCGGTATCCGGATCGCGCCCGTGCCCGGCAAGAGCGCGGTGGGGATCGAGGTGCCCAATCAGATCCGCTCGGCGGTCCACATCCGCGAGTGTATCGAAAGCAGTGAATTTGTCTCCAGTCCCTCCAAGATTGCTTTTGCGTTGGGGAAGGATATCACTGGTAAAAGTACCATTGCCGATATCGCAAAAATGCCCCACCTGCTGATTGCCGGCGCGACCGGCTCGGGAAAGAGCGTGTGTATCAATACCATCATTACCAGCCTGTTGTATAAAGCCAGCCCGAACGAGGTCAAGCTGCTGATGGTCGATCCGAAGGTGGTTGAGCTGGGCGTCTATAACGGGATACCACATCTGGTTTCTCCCGTTGTCACCGACCCGAAAAAAGCGGCCAATGCCCTAAACTGGGCGGTGAGTGAGATGACGAGGCGGTATAAGCTGTTTGCCGATTCCAATGTGCGCGATATCAACGGCTATAACGAGATGGCCCGGGAGAGCGAGATTGAAGTGCCGCTGGAGCAGATCGTCATCATCATCGACGAGCTGGCAGATTTGATGATGGTCGCGCCGAACGAGGTGGAGGACTCGATCTGCCGCCTGGCGCAGATGGCCCGCGCAGCGGGGATGCATCTGGTGATCGCGACCCAGCGCCCGTCTGTCGACGTCATTACCGGTATCATCAAGGCGAACATCCCCTCACGTATTTCGTTCGCCGTATCCTCCCAGATCGATTCCCGTACCATATTGGATATGGCGGGCGCGGAAAAGCTGTTGGGGCGGGGCGATATGCTCTACTATCCCATCGGTGCGCCAAAGCCGATCCGGATCCAGGGCGCGTTCATCAACGATAAGGAGGTTGAGGCGGTGGTGAAGTTCGTCAAAGACAATTCAAGCCCCGCCGTCTATAATGAGGATGCCATCGAGTTTATCAAGAAGGAGACCGATACCAAAGGGAAGGGCGCAAGTGACGAAGAGGAAGAGGACGAGCTTGATCCGTTGCTTCCCAAGGCGATTGAGATCGTAATCGAGAACCAGCAAGCGTCAACCTCCATGCTGCAGCGGCGGATGCGGGTCGGTTACGCGCGCGCGGCGCGGCTGGTCGATCAGCTGGAAGAGCAGGGGATCGTCGGCCCGTTTGAAGGCAGCAAGCCCCGTGAGGTGCTCCTGACCCGTCAGCAATACCTGGAGATGGTAGCGGCACGGGAGGATATGAAAGCGCCGGCGGTGGAGCCGCAGGAGGATACGCTTTAGGAAATCAATGATTCGCGCCTTGCCTGCCCACGGGCGAGGCGCCGCTTGTCCATAAACCATCTGTGGGCAGAAAGGCAATTCCCATGTTTTTACCCATAACCAGAGAGGAAATCGAACAAAGGGGCTGGGACCGGCCGGATTTTCTGTATGTGATCGGCGACGCCTATGTGGATCATCCCAGCTTTGGCCCTGCCATAATCTCGCGGGTGCTGGAGGATGCGGGATTTCGCGTCGCTATCCTGTCCCAGCCCGACTGGCGCAGTAAGGACGACTTTTTAAAACTCGGCCGGCCGCGTTTGGGTGTGCTGGTTTCCTCCGGCAACATCGATTCTATGGTCAACCATTATACCGCGGCGAAAAAACGCCGCAGCAATGATGTCTATACCCCCGGCGGGGCGGGCGGGAAACGGCCCGACCGCGCGGTGATCGTCTACTGTAACCGCATCCGTGAGGCGTTTGGAGACATTCCCCTTATCATCGGCGGCATCGAGGCAAGCCTGCGCCGCTTTGCGCATTATGATTACTGGGATGACCGGGTGCGCCGTTCTATTTTAATCGACGCGCGGGCCGACTTGTTGGCGTACGGGATGGGGGAGCGTCAGCTTCCCGCCATCGCCCGGAGGCTTGCGCAGGGCTGCCCGGTTAGAGAGATCCGTGACATTGACGGCACGGCTTATCTTAGCCGTGGAGAGGATGCGCTTCCCAAAAATCACATCCTCCTGCCGTCCTTCGAGCAGGTGCGCGACGATAAACGCGCCTATGCCGAATCGGTTCGGGTGCAATATGAGGAACAGGACAGCGTCCGGGGCCGGACGCTGGTGCAGGCCCATCAGGATCGTTTCCTGGTGCAGAATCCGCCCGCCGCGCCCCTTACCCAGCCTGAACTCGACCATGTCTACGCGCTTCCCTATATGCGCCTGCCGCACCCGTCCTATACCGGGGGGGTACCGGCGATCGAGGAGGTGCGTTTTTCCCTGACCTCCAACCGCGGGTGCTTTGGTTCGTGCAATTTCTGCGCCCTTGCCTTTCACCAGGGCCGGGCGGTGAGCGCGCGTTCCCATGCCTCTCTGCTGGCCGAGGCGCAAAAGCTGGTGTGGGAGCCGGATTTTAAGGGTTATATCCACGACGTGGGCGGCCCGACGGCAAATTTTCGCGGCCCTGCCTGTAAAAAGCAGGCGACGGCCGGGGTTTGCAGGGAGAAACGCTGCTTGTACCCTTTCGTTTGTCCTAGCATCAAGCCGGATCACAGCGATTATCTGTCACTGCTTCGGAAACTCCGTAAGCTGGACGGTGTGAAAAAGGTGTTCATCCGTTCCGGCATCCGGTTCGATTACCTGATGGCCGATAAAGACGAAAGCTTTTTCAAAGAGCTGTGCAAATACCATGTCAGCGGGCAGTTAAAGGTCGCGCCCGAGCATGTGTCCGATCCTGTGCTGTCCGCTATGGGCAAACCGGCGTTTGGGGTATACAAACGCTTCTACCAGCGTTTTAGTGAGATCAATCAGGAACTGGGAAAAAAGCAATATCTTGTTCCTTACTTCATGTCCTCCCATCCAGGCAGTACCCTGCACGATGCGATCGCGTTGGCGCAGTATTTCAAAAGCGCGCATTGTATGCCGGAGCAGGTGCAGGACTTTTATCCTACGCCCGGCACCGTCTCAACCTGTATGTACCATACCGGCCTGGACCCGTTCACCATGCGGGAGATTTACGTTCCCAAAAGCTATGAGGAGCGTGCCATGCAGCGCGCGCTGCTGCAATATGCCCGGCCGGAGAACTACGCGCTTGTAAAAAAGGCGTTGCTGAGGGCTGGGAGGGATGACCTGATCGGGTATGACAAGGATTGCCTGATCCGTCCCTATAACAGGAAAGAAAGCAACGAAAAAAAAGATAACGGTGGCAAAAAGCCATACCATAATCAAAATTCAAGGAGGTCACAAAATGGCAGCAAAGATATTAGACGGCAAGGCGCTGGCCGCGCAAATCCGCGGCGAGCTAAAAAAAGAGGTGGATGAGATAGCAAAAACTGGGCGCGTACCCGGTCTGGCTGTTGTGATCGTGGGGAACAATCCTGCTTCGCGGCGGTATGTCAATAACAAAAAGCGGGCCTGTGAGCAGACAGGCATCCTCTCGCGTGAATATGCGCTGGCGGAGGATGTGCCGGAGCAGGAGCTGCTGGATTTGGTGGAACAACTCAATCATGATGATGAGATTGACGGGATCCTGGTACAGCTTCCCCTTCCTGCGCATATTGATGAGAATAAGATTATCAATGCCATCTCACCGCAGAAGGACGTGGATGCTTTCCATCCTTTCAATGTAGGGCGAATTATGATCGGTGACCCGGTGTTCCTGCCCTGCACACCAGCGGGCATCATGGAGTTGATTAAACTGTCCGGTATTGATGTTGCAGGTAAGGAGTGCGTCGTGGTTGGGCGGAGCAACATCGTCGGCAAGCCACAGGCGCTGCTGCTGCTGGCGGCCAACGGCACGGTGACGGTCTGCCATTCGCGTACCAAAAATTTAGCGGAGGTGACCCGCCGGGCGGATATCCTGGTCGCAGCGGTGGGGAAAGCGCATATCATCACGGCGGATATGGTCAAACCCGGCGCGGTGGTGATCGATGTTGGGATGAACACCCTGCCGGACGGCAAGCTGACCGGCGACGTCGATTTTGAGCAGGTGGCAGAGGTCGCGGGCGCGATCACGCCGGTACCTGGCGGTGTCGGGCCGATGACGATTACCATGCTGCTTCGCAATACGATCGCGGGCTACCGCGCCTTCTCACAATAAGTGTAGGAAAGAAAGTATGGACGGAAGGATTAAAATGACATAATATCGTTTGATTTGATCAAGCCGTAAAACGATTGCCATCCATATAATCTGGGACGCGGCAGCGGAGGTGTGCGCCTTTGTGAGTACCGAAACCCGAAATAGACCGTTTTGTCGCGTCCGGGCAGGGGTGGATCCTAAATGGAACGAAGATACGTTGGGAAAGCTGAAGCAACTGCAAAAACGTCTTGCAAACGAGGATTGGGATTGGTGGAAAGGGCTGATCATTCATGAAAAAATGGTCAAAGATCAAAAAGATACTCGAAGACGATTGCTTGTGTGAAGCTTTAAAAGAGCGTGTAGAATACTTCAATACACGTTATCGTTGCGCGCATGACCAGGCCGGACGGATTTGCATTTTAGTCGACAAAAAAGAGATATTGAGTATGTCATCATTAAAAGAATACGAATTATATGATCTTGCGCACGAACTGAGCCCTTCTGATCAAAGCATGAAAGAGGCATATGAAAATGTCGATGAAATAGTATGTTCTAAAGGCATCTTTGCCCCATGGGATTTTGAGGAAGCTTTTGAAATATACCAAAACCAAAAGATCAGCGAGTCCATTCATTCGGAAAATCTGCTGGTGAAACTGTTCGCCATATTGGACAGACGGGTTGGCAAAAGGAGCTTGACAGCGTTAGAGGATGAATGTTCCGGATGGCCAAAATGGCTGCGATATTTCTACCAATTACGGATGGAAAGCAGTAAAATGCCGCAAAGGGGGGCGTGAAAATGAAGTGGGGAAAAGAACTGGGCGCATTTGTAATAAGGGTCATCCTGTTTTTTTGCTGT
>CABSMD010000054.1 GCA_902478725.1 uncultured Clostridia bacterium | reverse complement strand
GAAGCTTTCTGTCCTATGCCCGTCACGAGTATTTCCGCCGGATTCTCTGTAACCTGATCGGTGGCTGGGTAGAAGCGGGCGAGTACCCCAATGACGAAGAGATGCTCAAAGAGATCGTACAGGGCATTTCTTATAATAACGCAAAGAATTATTTTGGAATTTTATCATAATAGGAGGAAAGAAAAATGAAGATACCGTTTCAGATCGATTTAAAAGACAAGGTTGCCGTGGTAACCGGCGGGGGCGGGGTTTTGTGCGCGATGTTTGCCAAGGCGCTTGCCAAAAACGGCGCGAAGGTGGCGATATTGGACCTGCGCAAAGAAGCCGCCGACGGGGTGGCGGAAGAAATCAAGGCCGAAGGCGGCCAGGCCATCGGCGTAGAGGCCAACGTACTGGAGCTTGCCAGCCTACAAAAGGCCCGCGATACCGTGACGGAGGCATTTGGGGCCTGTGACATCCTGCTAAACGGCGCGGGCGGCAACAATCCCAAGGGCACGACAACAAAGGACTACCTCTTCAAAGAGGATATCGGCGACAGCGAGATCAAAACCTTTTTTGACCTTGACCCCAAGGGGATCGAGTTTGTCTTTAACCTGAACTTCATTGGCACACTGCTGCCCTCGCAGGTGTTCTGCAAGGACATGCTGGACAAGGAGGGCGCGGTCATCATCAACGTATCCTCCATGAATGCTTTCTGCCCGCTGACACGGATTCCGGCCTACAGCGGCGCAAAGGCGGCAGTGAGTAATTTCACCCAATGGCTGGCGGTGCATATGTCAAAGGTAGGCATCCGCGTCAATGCGATTGCGCCGGGCTTTTTCATCACCGACCAAAACCGTGCTATGCTGATCGATGAAAACGGCAACTACAGTGCCCGTGCCGAAAAGATCATTTCCCAGACCCCGATGAGCCGTTTCGGCGAAGCGGAGGAGCTGATCGGTACCCTGCTGTGGCTGGTGGATAACAACGCTTCCGGCTTTGTCAACGGTGTGGTGATTCCGGTCGACGGCGGTTTTTCGGCCTATTCCGGCGTGTAAGAGGACAATGGGCCGTGCGCAGCAAGCTGCGCGGGTACGGTATTACAATATGCTTGAAGGAGAAATTTTCTATGGAAAACCCAACACAGAAGCTGATTGATTTTCAGCGGGAGTTTGATTTCATGGTCGGGGTGGACTCCGACGGCTGCGCGTTCGACAGCATGGATTTTAAGCATAAGGAATGCTTCGCGCCGGCGACCATCAATGTCTGGAACCTTCAGCCCTGCGCCAAGTACGCGCGGGAGACCTGGGAGTTTGTCAACCTGTATTCGGATATGCGGGGGCTTAACCGTTTTCCGGCGTTGGTGCGGTTTTTAAAGCTGCTCGCTGAGCGTCCCGAGGCGGTGGAGCGCGGGTTCGTCCTGCCTGACCTCGCGCCGCTGGAGGCGTGGATCGAAAGCGAGAAGAACCTGGGCAATCCGGCGCTCGCCCGTGAGGTGGAGCACAACCCTGACCCGATTCTAAAGCAGACCCTTGCCTGGAGCGAGGAGATCAACGACAACGTCCGCCGCATGTCACGCAATATCCCGCCGTTCCCGCATACGCGCGAAAGCCTGGAGAAGGCGTCAAAATGCGCGGACGTGCTGGTGGTGTCTGCCACACCTGCCGAGGCGCTTGCGCGCGAGTGGGCGGAGAATAAGATTGACGGCTATGTTAAAATCATTGCCGGGCAGGAGATGGGTACCAAACGGGTGCATATCGAGCTTGCCAAAAAGGGGCGTTATGCCGACGATCACATGCTGATGGTCGGGGACGCGCTGGGAGATTTGAAGGCCGCCAAGGACAATAACATCCTGTTCTACCCGATCAATCCGGGCGATGAGGTGATGTCCTGGGAACGGTTCTATAACGAGGCGCTGGAGCTGTTCATCAGGGGTAAATACGCGGGCGAGTATGAGCAGAAGGTGATCGGGGAATTCAAGGCTTGCCTGCCGACCACCCCGCCGTGGAAGAATGAATAACTGGAATATAAAATAAAAACGATTGTAAAGGAGTGTTTGTAGCATGAGCAAACAGCAGATTGGCGTCATCGGACTTGCAGTGATGGGCAAAAATCTCGCGCTGAATATCGAAAGCAGGGGATATTCGGTGTCGGTCTACAACCGTTCGAAAGAAAAGACGGACGCAATGATGGCAAACGAGGCCAAAGGTAAGAATGTCGTCCCGACCTATTCCATCGAGGAGTTTGTGAACTCGCTGGAGGTGCCGCGCCGGATCATCATCATGGTTAAGGCGGGCGCACCGGTCGACGCACAGATCGAACAGCTCAAGCCGTTTTTATCCAAGGGCGATATCCTGATCGATGGCGGCAACTCCTTTTTCCAGGATACCATCCGCCGCAACAAGGCGCTGGAGGCGGAGGGCTTCCGTTACATCGGCACCGGCGTGTCCGGGGGCGAGGAGGGCGCGTTAAAGGGCCCGGCCATCATGCCGGGCGGACAGAAGGACGCCTATGAATTGGTAGAGGACATTCTTTGCGCCATCTCCGCCAAGGTAGGCGGCGAGCCCTGCTGCACCTACATCGGCAGCGACGGTGCGGGCCACTATGTCAAGATGGTGCACAACGGCATCGAGTACGGCGACATGCAATTGATCTGTGAGGCATATGCACTCCTAAAAGATGTATTGGGGCTCACACCCGCCGAACTCCACGAGGTGTTCAGCGAATGGAACAAAGGGGAGCTGGATAGTTATCTGATCGAGATCACCCGTGACATCTTTGGAAAAACCGATCCGGAAACCGGCAAGCCGATGGTCGATATCATCTTAGACCGCGCCGAGCAGAAGGGCACCGGCAAATGGACCAGCCAGAGCGCACTGGATCTGGGCGTTCCCGCTCCGACGATTGCGGAAGCTGTGTTTGCGCGCTGTATGTCGAATGATAAGAAAGGCCGCGTCGCAGCCTCTTCGCAGCTGACGGTAAATGTGGAAAAGCCGCAGGTCAATAAGGAAGAATTTATTGAAGATGTCCGCCGCGCGCTGTTTGCCAGCAAGATCTGCTCCTATGCGCAGGGCTTCGCCCTGATGAAGGCGGCGGCCAAGGAATATGGCTGGGAGCTCGATTACGGCAGGATCGCTATGATCTTCCGGGGCGGCTGTATTATCCGGGCGCAGTTTTTGCATAAGATCACGGAAGCCTATGCGGAAAATCCGAATCTGGAAAACCTGATGCTTGCGCCCTATTTCAAAAAGAGCCTGCTCGAATACAACCCGTCGTGGCGCAAGGTGGTTGCGGCCGCTATCCAATGCGGCGTGCCGGTACCGGCGTTTTCCAGTGCGCTGACCTATTTTGATTCCTACCGCAGCGAGACCCTGCCGGCCAACCTGTTGCAGGCCCAACGGGACTACTTCGGCGCGCACACCTTTGAACGGGTCGACAAGGACGGTTATTTCCATTACCAGTGGTTTTAAGATTGGAAGAATAGCATAAAATCTTTCGCCAAAGGAATTTTTCCTTTGGCGAAAGTCATATTGCACACGCAAACAAAGTGGTATATAATAAATGACTGGAGGGATTTTGATGATTGTCAGAAGCGAAAAAGGGCTTTCGGATACCGAACTGTTGAACGCATTGCGGGAATCGGTCGCAGGAAAGGAATTGCGTAAGGTCCTGCTCCTCCCGCCGGATTTTACCCGGATGTATTCCGGCGCGGGCCGAATCACCGCCGCCTATTATGAGATGCTGAAGGATTTTTGTGAAGTGGACATCCTGCCAGCCCTGGGAACCCATGAACCGATGACCGAGGCTGAATGCCGCGAGTTTTTCGGAGAAAACGTGCCGTTTGAAAAAATATTGGTTCACAACTGGCGCACTGATGTGGTGAAATTGGGCGAGGTTCCGGCTGAATTTGTGTCCGAGGTGTCCGAGGGGCTGGTGCGCTCTGAGATCGACGTGGAGGTCAACCGCCGCATTGTAGACCCATCTTATGATCTGGTGATCTCGATCGGGCAGGTCGTGCCGCATGAGGTGGTCGGGATGGCGAATTACTCCAAAAACATCTTTGTCGGCTGCGGCGGCAGCAGCATGATCAACAGCTCCCACATGCTGGGCGCTTTTTACGGTATGGAACGGGTCATGGGCAAGGATTTTTCGCCCGTACGCCGGGTGTTCGACTACGCTGAGGAAAACTATTTAAAAGACGTGCCGCTGATGTATGTTTTGACGGTTACGACAAATGATAATGACAACGTGCGCATCCATGGGCTGTTCATCGGGCGGGAACGTTCCTTCTTTGAACAGGCGGTAGGCTTGAGCCAGGAGAAAAACCTGACCTATCTTGACAAGCCGCTGCAAAAGGTGGTCGTTTATCTGGAGGAAAAGGAATTTAAAAGCACCTGGCTGGGCAATAAGGCGGTCTACCGTACCCGCATGGCGATTGCCGACGGGGGAGAGTTGATTATTCTGGCGCCGGGCGTTAAAAAATTCGGAGAGGATGACGAAAACGACCGTCTCATCCGCAAGTACGGCTATGTGGGCCGCGAAAAGGTCTTAAAGCTGACCGAGGAAAACGAGGATCTGCAAAACAACCTTTCGGTCGCGGCGCATCTCATCCACGGCTCGTCCGACGGGCGGTTTTCGATCACCTACGCCACTGCGCACCTGTCGCGCGAAGAGGTGGAGGGCGCGGGCTTCCAATATTGGGATCTGGCGGACGCCTCCAAGCGCTATGATGTGAACAGGCTGTGTGACGGCTACAACACGCTGGCCGACGGCGAGGAAATCTTCTACATTAGTAATCCCGCGCTGGGGCTGTGGGCGTGCAGGGACCGGATTTGAAACGGTGCTGGACAAGGCGGGCCGGGTACTGAGGCTATAAAATGTCGGTGAACAAGCGGGGGTTCCTGTTGTGCTTTTTTCATTGAACTCACCGCAGTCTTATGACTATCCGCCGTCCGCGCTATCATCGAGACCGACAGGAGGCATACAATGGCAGAGAAATACATTGATCTACATACGCATTCGGTAAAATCGGATGGGTCGATGACTCCTTCCGAGCTGGTGCGCCACGCAAAAGAAGCGGGGCTTGCCGCCATCTCGCTGACCGATCATGACGGTGTGTCCGGTGTGGCGGAGGCTATGGCGGAGGGGCAAAAGATTGGCTTGGAGGTTGTGCCCGGCATCGAGCTTTCGGTACAGTCCAAAGCCGAAACACATATTTTGGGTTTTTTCATCGATATCGATCACCCTGGCCTGACCAAAAAGCTGGAAGAGATCCGTCAGGTGCGTGTGCAGCGGAATGTTCAAACGCTGGAAAACCTCAACAAGATGGGGTTTGCTATCACCATGGATGAGGCGCGCGCCCTTGCGCCTAACGGCCTGGTGGCCCGTGCCCATTTTGCGCGGCTCCTGACCGAGAAGGGCCATACCAAATCGGTCAAGGAGGCGTTTGACCTCTACCTATCCAACGGAAGACCCGGCTATTCCTCCATCCAGCTTCTCACGCCGGAGGAGGGGATCGGGCTGATCAAAGAGGCCGGCGGGCTCGCGTTCGCCGCACATTTGCACCATAACAAGATGGAGGACGATGAACTGGTTCCGTTTTTGAAACGCCTCAAGGAGGCGGGCTTAGACGGCGTGGAGGGGTATTATACCGAGTATACTTCCGAAATGCAGGAAAAGTACCAGCATATCGCGCAGAAATTGTCCCTTGCCGTATCAGGCGGCACCGACTTTCACGGTGCGATGAAACCGCATATCCAGATCGGATCGGGATTGGGAAACCTGAAAATTCCCTATTCGGTTTTGGAACAGATAAAGAATAAATGATTGATGGAGGTATTGTATGACAGCGAAAGAATTTGCATTGCAAAAGCATAAGGAATGGAACGGAAAGATCGAGGTAGTATCCCGCGCGGAGCTGAACAACCGCGACGATTTGGCGGTCGCTTACACGCCTGGCGTTGCGGAGCCCTGCCTGAAGATTTCGGAGGATGTGGATCTGTCCTACACCTACACCCGCCGGAACAACCTGGTTGCGGTCGTCACCGACGGTACGGCGGTGCTGGGTCTGGGCGACATCGGGCCGGAGGCAGGTATGCCGGTCATGGAGGGCAAATGCGTACTCTTTAAGCAGTTCGGCGGAGTGGATGCATTCCCGCTTTGCGTCCGTTCCAAGGATGTAAACGAGATCGTCCAGACGGTTAAGATGATCGCCGGCTCGTTCGGCGGGATTAATTTGGAGGATATTTCCGCACCCCGCTGCTTTGAGATCGAAAAGCGGCTGAAGGAGGAGTGCGACATTCCTATTTTTCATGATGACCAGCACGGTACGGCGGTGGTCACGCTGGCGGCGCTGCTGAACGCGCTGAAGCTGGTCGGCAAGAAGATCGAGGATATTGAGGTTGTGGTCAACGGCTCCGGTGCGGCGGGGATTGCAATTACCAAGCTGTTGATGAAGATGGGGATGAAAAACGTCATCCTCTGCGATACCAAGGGCGCGATCTACAAGGGCCGTCCGGGACTCAATGCAGCCAAGGAGGAAATGGCGGAGATTTCAAACCTGTCGATGAAGAAGGGAAATCTGGAAGAAGTCATAGCCGGAGCTGACGTGTTCATCGGCGTATCCGCCCCCGGTGTGCTTACACCGGAGATGGTCAAAACAATGGCAAAAGATCCGATCGTTTTCGCCATGGCGAACCCTGTGCCGGAGATCATGCCGGATGTGGCGATGGAAGCCGGTGTGCGTGTGATGGGTACCGGCCGGAGCGATTTTGCCAACCAGATCAACAATGTGCTGGCTTTCCCGGGCATCTTCCGCGGCGCGCTGGACGTGCGTGCAAGCGACATCAACGACGAGATGAAGATCGCGGCAGCGCGCGCCATCGCGGGCGTTATCACCGATGAGGAATTAAAGCCGGACTATATTATACCGGATGCGTTTGATGACCGGATTTTGTCCAGTGTTTCCGAGGCGGTTGCCAAGGCCGCGCGCGACAGTGGGGTTGCAAGAATCTAATGCTGCCCACGGTTGCGTTTGACGGCGGCGTGCTTGAAATCCTTGACCAGACAAGGCTTCCGAACGAGGAACGCCTCCTCAGACTGAAAACGAAGGAGGAGGTTTTTCGTGCAATTGCTTCCTTGCAGGTACGGGGTGCGCCCGCGATCGGCGTTGCGGCGGCGTTTGGGCTGTATCTGGCGGTAGAGGATATCGAAACGGACGAATACAAAACATTCATGGCCGGCCTGCGGCAGGCGAAGGACTACCTTGCCTCCGCGCGCCCGACGGCAGTCAACCTGTCCTGGGCGCTGAACCGGATGGAAGCGGCTGCGGCGGGCAGCTCGGCAAGGCCAGTGGAACAGATCAAACAACAGCTGTGCCAGGAGGCGGAATCGATCCGGCGCGAGGATATAGAGTGCTGCCACAGAATCGGAGAGAATGGTTTAACGCTTCTGCGCCCCGGCATGGGAGTTTTAACCCATTGCAACGCCGGAAGGCTGGCCGCCATAGAATACGGTACGGCGACCGCGCCGCTTTATCTGGGACAGGAGAGAGGTTACGGCTTTCGTGTCTATGCGGATGAAACCCGCCCGCTTTTGCAGGGCGCGCGCCTGACGGCATACGAGCTGCAACAGGCGGGAGTGGACGTCACATTGATCTGCGACAACATGGCTTCTTACGTTATGCAAAAAGGGCTGATTCAGGCGGTTCTGGTCGGGTGCGACCGTGTCGCCGCCAACGGCGACGCGGCGAACAAAATCGGCACCTCCGGCCTGGCTGTGTTGGCCAATCATTATGGCATTCCATTTTATGTCTGTGCGCCGTCCTCTACCATAGACCTATCTTGCGGGGATGGCTCGCAGATCAACATTGAGCAGCGTTCGGCACAGGAGGTAACCGACATGTGGTATCAAAAGCCGATGGCGCCGGAAGGGGTCAAGGTATACAATCCGGCTTTTGATGTGACCGGCGAACAATTCATAACCGCCTTTGTCACGGAACATGGAATTTTGTATCCGCCGTTTGCCCGGTCCCTTCGCGCCTGTAAGGAGGAAAGCAGATGATTCTGTCCGGTAAGCAGATTGAACAGGAAATCGGAAAACAGATCATAATTGATCCGTTTGATCCCCGCCGGCTCAATCCCAACAGCTATAACCTTTCGTTGCACAATGATTTGCTGGTCTATACCGAGCCGGTGCTCGACATGAAGCGGCCCAACAAAACCCGACTGTTGCAGATTCCAGAAGACGGTCTGGTGTTGGAGCCAGGTCGGTTATATCTGGGCAGGACGCGCGAGTATACCAAAACGGATGGCTACGTCCCAATGCTGGAGGGGCGTTCCTCCATTGGCCGGCTCGGTTTGTTTATTCATATTACAGCCGGGTTTGGCGATGTGGGCTTTGCGGGGTACTGGACGCTGGAAATCTTTTGCGTCCAGCCGGTCCGAGTGTATGCAGGCGTTGAAATCTGCCAGATTTATTATCACGATATTGCGGATGGCTACGAGCCGTACCGAAGCGGCAAATACCAGGATAATACCGGTATACAGCCGAGCCTGCTTTACCGTGATTTTAAGGAGGAAGAAGAATGAGTGAAAAGGGCGATAAGGCGGAACAATTGTTTAAAGAGGGCTATAACTGCTCCCAGGCGGTGATCGGCGCGTTTGCCGACGAGATCGGCATGGATTTTGAAACGGCTGTCCGGCTTGCCTCCTCCTTTGGCGGCGGAATGGGCAGGATGCGCGAGGTGTGCGGAACGGTTTCAGCCATGTTCATGATTGCGGGGCTGAAATTAGGCTACAGCGACCCGAAAGCGCCGCAGGAAAAAAAGGAGCATTATGCCAGGATCATGCATCTGGCGGACGAATTCAAAAAAGAAAACGGTTCGATCGTCTGCCGGGAACTCCTTGGCGTGGACAACAACGGCAATCCGACTCCCGAGGCTAGAACGGCCAGCTATTATAAAAAAAGGCCGTGTGCCGAGCTGGTACGCCAGGCGGCTGAAATCATTGAAAAAGAACTGGAAGACGCGAAGGCCATAAACCCGCCGGAGGATGAAACCGGCCGGTAAACGGACACGCCCCTATCCAACAGGATTCCCCGTTGGATAGGGGCGTTATTGTATTCATTGGCAAACCGGGCAGCATACACCCGTTCCCTGAAATTTTGACTTTTAGCCATGTGGTTTTTTATATATTTCTTACCCCGTTCGTCTCTTTTTTCTGTTTGAAATGATGAGCCCAATGAACAAAAGGGCCGGGAATAGAATTGCCGCTAAGATTCCTATCCGCAAATTGTTATGGAAACCGCTTGATACAATACCGGCGAGAGTTGGTCCTCCGGAGCAGCCCAGGTCGCCCGCCAGAGCAAGCATGGCGAACAGGGCAGTACCGCCGCCTTTGATAGAAACGGCGGCTTTGCTGAATGTTCCGGGCCAAAGAATGCCTACTGAAAAACCGCATACGGCACAGCCGATCAAGCCAAATATCGGTATGGGAACCAGTGCAATACACAAATAAGAGGCGATACACAACAGGCAGCTGTATTTCATACAACGGTCTAAATCAAGCTTTTCACCGTATTTGCCATAGATCAGTCTTGCTATACCCATAAGCATGGCAAAAGCCATCGGCCCCGCAAGATCGCCTACGGTTTTGCTTACGCCGAGCCCCTGTTCAGCAAACGTGGAAGCCCATTGGCTGACAGTCAGCTCAGACGCTCCCGCGCACATCATCATAAGCATCAAAAGCCAAAAAACTTTTTTTGAAAACAGTTCTTTTATGGTGAGTCCCCGTTCTCCGTCTTCGTTCAGAGAGTAAATGGGGGCTTTTATAAAAAGGAATATATTAATCATGGGGATAATCGCCCAAATCAGAGCAAGAAATTTCCAATTGTTAATACCGGCAATCGTAAAAAATGCTGTGGAAAGCAGAACAACACCCATATGTCCCCAGCAATAGAAGGAATGGAGCAGACTCATTGCTTTTTCTTTGTTATCAGTGGGGCACGCCTCCATTATGGGGCTGATAAGAACTTCTATCAATCCCCCTCCGACAGCATAAACAATAACAGAAATCATGATTCCAATAAAAGCATTGGGCAGCCATTCAGGCAACACGGTTAGTAAAATCAATCCTGCGGCCGAAAAGATATGAGCCGTGATAACGCAGGCCCGGTAGCCGATCTTATCGATAAAACCTGCCGACAGCATATCGATCAGTAATTGAACAATAAAATTTACCGTTATTAACATAGTGATTTCAGACAGCGGAATTTGATAGCTGTTCTGAAACGTTACAAACAGCAGCGGAACAAAATTATTTACAATGGCTTGTACAATATATCCGATAAAACAGGCATACATTGTTTTTTTATAATTTGACTTCATACCCTCACCTTATATAAGCATACATTTTATATCAGTATATCACAGCAATGCCGTGTAAAACTTGATTGATATCACATTTTTATGATACAATATCTCCAAATGATAGAAAAGGGGATGTTCAAAGGTGCGCGTGACGGAGATTGTAACAGATGAATCCCTGCGTGAATTGCGCAAACACGGGACTTCTGATTTTCCTTTTGAATACTACTATGACGATATTCACAGTTACAATAAGCATTATATAGAATATCATTGGCACAATGAGTTTGAGTGGGTCGTCGTTGAAAGCGGAACTGTAGAATGCCTGATTGATTCAAAGCGTATTGAATTGTGCAGGGGAGACGGTATTTTTATAAACAGCAAGGTGATACACCGTTTTGAATCCGAACATGGCGCGCTTATGCCGAATATTTTGTTTGCGCCTGCATTCATAGCCCCCACTACATCAGCAATCTATAACGAGTATGTCGCACCCATTCTGAATTCCGGCTGCACTTATTTTGTTTTAAGACAGAGGAATAAAGATGAAAATATTATTTTAAACGCCCTGCATAAAATTTTCAGGCTTGCGGTGGAACGCGTCATTCAAAAAATGGATATACAGATTGCCGTATGCAGCCTGTGGCGTAATTTTGTAAAGATTACGAATGGGTATTGGAATAGCAATCATAAGCAACAGGATATTTTGCTGCAATCACGCATACAAACGATGATTCAATTTATTGCCGAGAATTACACAGAGAAGCTGACGCTTACCGATATTGCTCTTTCCGCAAATATCAGCAAAAGTGAGACTTTGCGGTGCTTTCATCAAGCCGTTCAGACAACTCCTGTTAAATATGTAATCGGCTATCGGTTAAACCGTGCGAAGGAACGCCTGATAGCAACAAACGATACGGTTACACAGATAGCGTCAAGTGTAGGAATCGACAGTATCAGTTACTTTGTTCGGATTTTTACAAAAGAATTTGGAATCACTCCGAGAGCATTTCGCCTGCAATACAAACGATAAGCCGTCTCCTTGATTGGGAGACAGCTCAAACCCGAACTTTCCTGCTATGTAAATTTTTTGATAACGTTCATTGGTGTTTCAAGCCAAAGTGCCGTATCTATTTTTTTCTTAGCCCCCCATCCAGCTAAAGCAAAATTAATCCCTGCTTTTTTTGCACACTCCATATCATACTTGCTATCCCCTATATAGAGAATTTCTTGATTATTGCATTTGGTCAATTCCATGTATTTTAGTAATGGTTCTGGATTTGGTTTGTGTTCCGCTGTGTCATCAGCGCAAACACTCGTTTTAAAATAGAAATCTATGTCAAAAACAGAGAAATCATGTACGAGCTCTTCCCTTGTCTTTGATGTTACAATTCCCAATTCATACCCGGAGTGCGATAGTATATCAAGCATTTCCCTAATTCCATCAAAAATGCAGACTGTATGATTATATTTGCACATTTTTTTATCCCACAATGATAAGGCTGATACCACATCATTAATTCTTAGGCGATGCAATGCATCTTCCCCTGTAATCCCTAAAGCAAAAGTTAATTCTTCAATATCTACGTTTTTTCCAGCAATACACCTTATTGTATCCTGTAATGAATGAAGAACCGCATATTCTGTGTCAATTAAAGTTCCGTCAATATCAAATACAATTTGTTTATAGTTCATATCAATTACTCCGTTTAATCAAATACCGTTTCCCAATGCTCATCTCGATATGCTTCAAAACACATTTTTATCTGTCCTTCATTATTTTTTTCTGTTGCAAGCTCAGGACACTCATTCTCCGCAAAATAACCGAATTCAGTTGTTTCTATATTTTCTTCAAATTGATCACCGACAACAGAACATAATACAAATATTTTACATACCCCATAGGCATAGACTGGAAGATTATGTTTTGCCCTATCTTGAACTGCAATAATTTTATCAGCGGTTACATCTAACCCGGATTCTTCCTTCACCTCTTTAATTGTATTTTCTTTCACTGATACATTTACATCAACCCAACCACCCGGAAGCGACCATTTTCCATTATTTTCTCTTACTAAAAGAATTTTTCCATTCTCAAAAATAGCTGCTCTTGTATCAAGTTTTGGTGTTTGATATCCAGTCTCATTGCAAAAAAGATCTTTTACTTTCTCAACAGATATATCCGTTTTATTTGCAAGCATT
>CABSMD010000053.1 GCA_902478725.1 uncultured Clostridia bacterium | reverse complement strand
GCATCGTGCTGCATCAGGGCCGGATCGCCGAAATGAAAACCGGCGAAGGAAAAACACTTGTGGCAACGCTGCCGGCCTACCTGAACGCGCTCGAAGGAAAAGGCGTGCATATCGTCACGGTCAACGATTATCTGGCCAAGCGCGACAGTGAGTGGATGGGGAAGATCCATGAGTTTTTGGGCCTCTCGGTCGGCTTGATTGTCAACGGCCTTGACATGGATCAGCGCCGCGCCTCTTATGCGGCGGATATTACCTACGGTACCAATAACGAATTTGGTTTCGATTACCTGCGGGACAACACCGTCATCTACAAAGAGCAGATGGTACAGCGCGGGCAGCATTTCGCCATCGTCGACGAGGTGGATAGCATCTTGGTGGATGAGGCGCGTACCCCGCTGATCATCTCAGGGTTAGGGGATAAGTCCAGCGAGCTGTATGAGCGCGTCGACCGGTTTGTCCGCGGACTTACCAGCACCAAGGTGGTGGAGCTTGACAATAAGGAGCTGCATGACGATGTGGAAGCGGACTATATCGTGGATGAAAAGGCCAAAACCGCGACTCTGACCGCACGCGGCACCAAGAAGGCGGAGCAATATTTCAATGTCGAAAACCTGACCGATCCGGAAAATATTACCCTGTTGCATCACATTAACATTTCTGTTCGTGCCTATGGCATCATGTGCCGCGACATCGATTATGTGGTAAAGGATGGGCAGGTACTTATCGTCGACGAGTTCACCGGGCGTATCATGAACGGCCGCCGCTACAGCGAGGGTCTGCATCAGGCGATCGAGGCGAAGGAACATGTCAAGATCGAAAATGAGAATAAGACGCTTGCGACCATCACATTTCAGAATTATTTCCGTCTGTATGATAAGCTGTCCGGTATGACCGGTACCGCCCAGACGGAGGAGACCGAGTTTCAGCAGATTTATAAGCTGGACGTGGTGGTGATTCCGACCAATAAGCCGGTCGGGCGCGTGGATATGCCGGATTTGATCTATAAAAACGAGCCGGGCAAGTTCCGCGCTGTTATCAACGATATTATTGAATCCCACGAGAAGGGCCAGCCGGTGCTGGTCGGCACCATCTCGATTGAAAAGTCGGAGGAGTTAAGCCGCGAGCTCAAACGCCACGGCATCCGCCACGAGGTGTTAAACGCCAAGCACCATGAAAAGGAGGCACAGATCATCGCCCAGGCCGGTAAGCCCGGCGCGGTGACGATTGCGACCAACATGGCCGGACGTGGTACCGATATTGTGCTGGGCGGCAACGCCGAGTTCATGGCGCGCCACGAATTGAAAAAGATGGGTTACAGCGAATCGCTGATCCTGGAGGCGGACGGCAACAGCCACACCGATAACGAAGAGATTTTAGAAGTGCGCCAAAAGTTTCATGAGCTTTGCGATAAATTTAAAAAGGAACTCGAACCGGAACGCCAGAAGGTACTCGACGCTGGCGGACTGTATATCATCGGCACCGAACGGCATGAGAGCCGCCGGATCGATAACCAGCTGCGCGGCCGTGCCGGCCGTCAGGGCGACCCTGGTAAATCACGGTTTTACATTTCACTGGACGATGACCTGATGCGCCTGTTCGGTTCTGAAAAGATTAAAGGCCTGGTAGAGGGCGTCGGTTTAAAGGACGACGAGCCGATTGAAAACGGGATGCTCACCAAGCAGATCGAATCGGCCCAAAAGCGGGTGGAGAACAAGAACTTTGACATCCGGAAAAATGTGTTGAATTACGATGACGTTTTAAATATACAGCGCCAGAAAATCTATACCCAGCGGCAGATGGTACTGGACTGCGTGGACGTCAAAGAGAATATCCGCCATATGATCGCGGACGTGATCGAGGCTTACGTCAGCGTTTACACCGCCGAGAGCCAGTACGCTGAGGATTGGCATATCGATACTATTATCGAGCATTTTGAGGGGCTGTTCTTAAAGCCGGGCGAGCTGACCTTTGCGCCGGAGGAGCTTAATTCGCTCACCAAGGATATTTTGGTCAATACCCTGGTGGAATACGCCACGGAGTTTTACGACGCCAAGGAGCAGGAGGCCGGCAGCGACGTGATGCGCGAGTTTGAGCGTGTGATATTGCTGCAGGTGGTGGATAAAAACTGGATCGAGCACATTGAGAACATGGAGCAGCTCAAGCAGGGTATCTTCCTGCGGGCGTATGCCCAGCGTGACCCGATCGTGGAGTATAAGGTCGAGGGCTCGGATATGTACGACGAGATGAACGAGAACATCAAGCGTGAGACCGTCGAGCTGCTGTTTAAGATTTCGATCAAGAAGGATATCCAGCGCGAACGGGTGGCCAGCCCCATCGAGGCCTCCCACGGCGAAGGGGAGAAGGGGAGCAAAACGGTGGTAAAGGCGCCGAAGGTTGGGCGCAACGACCCCTGCCCCTGCGGATCGGGCAAGAAATATAAAAAGTGCTGCGGCGCGGTCGACGCGACGCAGGAGAATTAGCTTTTTAAAAATATATAGTATAGAACAAAGGGAGTTGATTTTGTGCTGGAATACGACGAGTACCGCTTAGAGCTTGCGTCGATGGAAGAGGACATAAACGATTTGAGGGATTCACTTTGACATCGCAAAAACCGTCAAGACGATAGAGGAGCTGGAGCAGGAGACCGCCAAACCTGGTTTTTGGGATGACATGGAAGGTTCGGGTAAGCTCCTGCAGAAAATCAAGGGATTAAAGGACAAGGTAGACAGCTACAACGGTCTATATACCACCTGGCAGGATATGACCGTGCTGGTTGAGATGGCGGACGAGGAAGGTGATTTGTCCGTCATGCCGGAGGTAAAGGAGGGCCTTGCCTCACTGCAGGAGAACCTGGAGCGCATGAAGCTGGAAACCCTGCTCTCCGGTGAATACGATAAAAACAACGCGATATTGGCCCTGCACGCCGGCGCGGGTGGCACTGAGTCACAGGACTGGGTAGAGATGCTGTTTCGCATGTATACCCGCTGGGCGGAACGCCGCGGCTTTAAAACGGAAACGCTGGACTATCTGGCGGGCGACGAAGCGGGGATCAAGAGCGTGACCTTTTTGATTCAGGGCTTAAATGCCTATGGCTACGCCAAGGCGGAGAAGGGAGTACACCGGCTGGTGCGTATCTCGCCGTTTGACGCGTCGGGCCGGCGTCATACCTCGTTTGCTTCACTGGAGGTCATGCCCGAGCTGGACGACGATGTGAAGATCGACATTAACCCGGACGATTTGAAGGTGGATACCTACCGCGCCAGCGGCGCGGGCGGTCAGCACATCAATAAGACCGATTCTGCCATCCGGATCACCCATATCCCGACCGGGATCGTGGTGTCCTGCCAGAACGAACGCTCTCAGCATAAAAACCGTGACATCGCGATGAAGATGCTGATGGCCAAGCTGATCGAGCGCAAGGAGCAAGAGAACAAGGAAAAGATTGAGGATTTAAAGGGCGAGCAGAAGGATATTGCCTGGGGCAGCCAGATTCGTTCCTATGTGTTCCATCCCTATAACCTTGTAAAAGACCACCGCACCGGCTTCGAGGTCGGCAATATCGGCGCGGTGATGGACGGCGACCTGGACGGGTTTATCAATGCCTATTTGAAAGCGGCAAGCCTGGGGCAGATTTGATAACCTGCCCTCTTTGTCTATTTATAAAACAGTATTCTATGCTATTTCTAAGCGAGGTATGTTATGTTAGAGAAACTTGCATTTATTGAGCAGAGGTATCAGGAACTAAGTGAAAAAATTAACGATCCCGAGGTGATCGCGGATCAGGAGCAATGGCAGAAGCTGATGAGGGAGCACGCTGATATCACGTCGATCGTGGAAAAATACCGTGAGTATAAACGGGAGGATGAAGCTCTCCGTGAAGCGGAAGAGATTTTAGCTGAGGAGTCTGACACCGAGCTTCGGCAGATGGCCCAGCAGCAAATCGAGGAATCCAAAGCAGCGGTCGAGAGGATATCGGAGGAGCTGAAAATTCTTCTCCTGCCCAAAGACCCCAATGACGATAAAAACGTCATCATCGAGATCCGCGCAGGAGCAGGCGGGGACGAGGCGGCGCTGTTCGCCGCGACCTTGTTTCGGATGTATACCATGTATGCCGAGGCCAAGCGTTGGAAGGTGGATATCTTAAATTCCAACGAGACCGACATCGGCGGATTTAAGGAAATATCCTTCAGCATCGAGGGACATGGGGCGTACAGCCGTTTCAAGTTTGAAAGCGGGGTGCACCGCGTACAGAGGATTCCCGCTACTGAATCGGGCGGGCGAATCCATACTTCCACCGTGACGGTGGCGGTATTGCCGGAGGTGGAGGAGGTCGAGGTGGATATTAATCCCAACGACCTGCGTATTGACGTGTTCCGCGCCGGCGGGCCGGGCGGACAGTGCGTCAACACTACCGACTCGGCGGTACGCATCACGCATCTGCCGACCGGGATCGTAGTGTCCTGCCAGGATGAGAAATCCCAGCACAAAAATAAGGATAAGGCGATGAAGATTTTGCGTTCCCGTGTGTATGAGATCGTGCAGGAGCAGCAAAACGCAGAGATCGCGGCGGAACGGAAGAGCCAGGTCGGTACCGGCGACCGCAGCGAACGGATCCGTACCTATAATTATCCGCAGGGGCGTGTGACCGATCACAGGATCGGTCTGACATTACATCGGCTGGACGCCGTGCTGACAGGGGATTTGGACGAAATTATGGACGCCCTGATCACCGAGGACCAGAGCTTAAAGCTGAAAAACGCATCCGCATAAAGTCTGGATAAACTACGCGGCATATGAATACACATATAGTACAGCCTGATCCTTTGGGGGTGCATATGTGTGGATGTTGGTTTGGCGTTATCGGCGGGCGGGTTGACCTTGGCAGTGGGCATCCTGTCAGAAAATTTTTCGATTTTTTCGCATAAACGTATGCTGGAACTCCTGCTTGAGACCGCTACAGGAATTTTGATATCGGTCGTATGCTTTGGTCTGTTGCCTCAAACCTTTTCTTGGGGCGGCGCGCTTCCCGGCGTTTTTGGACTGCTGGTTGGCTGTATTCTCTATTTGACAGCGAGGCTGGATGCGTCCCGCCGGGTGCTGGGCTGGTTTTTTTTCTTACCGGGGATGCTGCTCAGCCTGACCTTTTTCAGTACCGCTGGATGGTTGACAGCATTCTGTACTGGAGTTGCTTGCGGTGCGATGCTGGCAATCGTGTTCAACTCTCTGCTTCCGCAGGAGCGCGGCTGGAATCATGGCAGGCTTGCAACGGTGGGCAATATTGTTGGAATGATCGTTGGAATCCTGTTGACGGTGGGGATATGACGCCGCCGTTTTATGCTTGAGAATGAATCGAATTTTTGAAACAAAAGAAGGTGCAATATGCTGATCATCAGAATGGAAACAGAGCAGGGAGACGGCCTGCAACAGTGCGCGGACATCATTAAAAACGGGGGGACGGTGGCATTCCCGACCGAAACGGTGTATGGCCTTGGCGCTAACGCACTGGATGTGGAGGCGGTCAAAAAGATATTTGAAGCAAAGGGCCGGCCGGGGGACAATCCTCTGATCGTGCATGTGTACTGCGCGGAACAGATACCAAAGCTGGTCAAATCTGTGCCGGAGAGCGCTAAGAGGCTAATGCAGCGTTTCTGGCCAGGACCGCTGACCCTGATTATGGAAAAGTCGGACGCGGTACCCTATGAGGTCACGGCGGGATTGGACACGGTTGCCGTACGGGTTCCCAACAATCCGGTTGCGCGGCAATTTTTGGAGCTGTGCGGCCTGCCGGTGGCGGCGCCGTCGGCCAACCGTTCCGGGCGGCCGAGCCCGACAAAGGCCTCTCACGTGATCGAGGACCTGTATGGCAGGATCGATGCCGTCATAGATGGCGGCAGCTGTGATTACGGCCTGGAATCCACCGTGCTGGACGTCAGCGGCGAGGTTCCCATCCTCCTGCGCCCGGGTAGTGTTACCTATGAACAGCTTTGCGAGGTGCTGGGTGAGGTGGAGATCGGGGAAGGTGTGTCCGAAAAGCCACCCGAGGGCGTGGTTCCGCGTTCTCCCGGCATGAAATATACCCACTATTCTCCAAACGCCGACGTCATCGTCGTCAGTGGACAGGATGAGAATGTGGAGCTGTACATCAACCACCAGATTGAAAAGCACCATAAGCTGGGGCATAAGGTCGGGGTGATGGTGTACCAGCATGTGCTACCGAGGATTTCGGGGGCGGATGTGCTACTTACCCTGGGAGACAGGAACCACAGAAGCAATGCTGCGTCGGTGCTGTTTTCCCACCTGCGGCGATTTGAGCAGGAGGGGGCGGACGTGGTGTTCGCGCAGGACTGCGGGGAGAAGGGGATCGGCCTTGCGATCTCCAACCGGCTGAATAAGGCGGCCGGATATGAAATTATCGAGCTTGGCTGAGATAGGTGAGATACAATGGATAAAATTTTGTTCGTCTGTACCGGCAATACCTGCCGTAGTCCGATGGCGCAGGCGATTTATGAGCATATGGCAAAAGAGGCGGCGCGCTCAGCCGGTATGGGTGCGCATGCGGGCGACCCGTTGACCGAAAACGCAGCGCGCGCTTTAGAGACGCTCGGCATCACGGGGTTTACCCACCACGCCGCGCCGCTGACCCCAGAGATGGTGTCGGAGGCGGATACGATCTATGTCATGACCGATATGCATAAACGGGTGCTGTGCGCCGCCTGTCCGGAGGCGGCGGACAAAGTCTTCCTGCTTGAGCCGGACGGACGGGATATCTCCGACCCGTTTGGAAAGGATCTGGATGCGTACCTGCTGTGCGCGCGGGAGATTGAAAACAGCATCCGTTATAGAGTGGACAAGCGCGGTGAGCAGAATGGAGACTGAGGCAGGCGCGGTGAGCATTGTACCAATGACGCTTTCGCATCTTGACGGCGTGTGCCGGATCGAAAACGACTGTTTTGCGCATCCCTGGTCATCCCAATCAATCGCTAAGCATATCGCTTCCCCTCAGACCTGTTACTTTGCCGCGCTGGAAGGCGGCGAGGTGGTCGGCTACGGCGGGATGATGGTAGTACTCGACGAGGGGCATATTACCAATATCGCGGTACATCCGGCCTGCCGAAGGCGGCATATTGGACAGGCTCTGTTAGAGGAATTGATCCGGCATGCAAAAACAAATGGATTCGCGTTTTTAACATTGGAGGTCAGGGCCTCAAATGATCCCGCGAAGGGATTGTACCGTAAGCTTGGTTTTGGTGAGGCGGGACGGCGGCCAAAGTATTACGGCGACGAGGACGCCCTGTTGATGACATTGTTTTTATAGGATAAGCAACTCCGATTTCAACAGTAACTGCCGGTTTGCATTTTTTATTCAGAGAAAGCGAAGTCGTAAAATCAGAATTATGCTAGGAGGAACCGGGTTTTGAACATTCTTGCAATCGAATCGTCCTGCGACGAAACGGCGGCCGCCGTGGTGCGGGATGGCTATGAGGTATTGAGCGACGTGATCTCTTCCCAGGCGGAGCTGCATAAAAAGTACGGCGGCGTTGTACCGGAGATTGCCTCACGCAAACACTTAGAGTGCATCAGTCAGGTGGCGGATGAGGCGATGGAACAAGCGGGGCTTTCCTTTGGGGAGCTTGACGCGGTCGCCGTCACCTATGGTCCCGGACTGATCGGCGCACTGCTGGTGGGGGTTTCTTACGCCAAGGCGCTTGCCTATGTCTTAAAGAAGCCGCTGATTGCGGTGCACCATATTAAGGCTCACCTCTCGGCCAATTATGTCGAGCATCCTGACCTAAAGCCGCCGTTTGTGGGGCTGGTCGCCTCCGGCGGGCACAGCCATATCGTGTACGCCCGTGATTTTATCGATTTTACTGTGCTGGGCCGTACCCGCGACGACGCGGCGGGGGAGGCATTTGACAAGGTGGCGCGCACCTTGGGACTGGGGTATCCTGGTGGGCCCCTGTTGGAAAAGCTGGCGAGGGACGGAAATGCTCAGGCATACGCTTTTCCGCGCGTGCGGTTTGAAAACCTGGATTTCAGCTTCAGCGGTGTGAAAACGGCAGTTATTAACACGATGCATATGGCCGAGCAACGCGGCGAGACGATCAAAAAGGCCGATGTCGCAGCCTCCTTCCAGCAGGCAGTCACCGACGTGCTAGTGGGGCATACCATCGAGGCGGCCCGGCGGGAGGGGGTGGGCCGGGTCGCTCTCGCGGGCGGCGTGGCGGCCAACTCCTATCTCAGAGACGCCTTTACTAGGGCGGCCGCAGAAAACGGCCTGCAATTTTTCTGCCCGCGTCCCAGATTGTGCACCGACAACGCGGTGATGGTCGGGTGCGCGGCCTACTTTATGGCGCAGCGCGGGGAGTACGCCGATCTGTCGCTCAATGCGTACGCAAATCGGCCATTTTAGTTATGTAAACCTGTGAACCGGCACCTGTGGTTGCTCATAAATCTGAAACAATTTTTTTATTTAGAAAGAAACGGGATTTTCTAAAATTGTGGATAACTCATGTTTTTGCCTGTAAATCCACCTTTTCATTGTGGATAACCCTGTGGATATGTGGATTACTTTTATTGTAAATTGCAAAATTGCCCTGATTTTATGTCAATTGTGGATAAAAATAAAAGGGTACTAGATATTGTGCTGTAACCGAAAAAGCGCATGGCATGTTCCTTTGTGGGGTTTACATAGTTTTTTTACACGAAATACAAAATGAATTGACACAGGCTCAAAATTTCTTTATACTTAAAAGGTAAGAAAGCAAATGGAATGGATATTGATTAAGGGAGGTTCTCAGATATGGGATATAATCTGGCACAAAAGATCATCAAGGAGCATCTGGTCACCGGTGAGCTCAAAAGCGGTACGGAGATTTCGATTCGTATCGACCAGACCTTGACACAGGATTCTACCGGCACGATGGCGTACCTGCAATTTGAGGCGATCGGAATCGACCGGGTTAAAACCGAGCGTTCGGTGGCGTATATCGACCACAATACCCTACAGGCCGGCTTTGAAAATGCAGACGATCATAAGTACATCCAGACCGTAACCAAAAAGCACGGTGTGTATTTTTCCAAGCCCGGCAACGGCATCTGCCACCAGGTGCAGCTGGAACGGTTCTCCAAGCCCGGCAAAACCCTGTTGGGGTCGGATTCGCACACCCCGACCTGCGGCGGCGCGGGTATGCTGGCCATCGGCGCGGGTGGACTGGATGTGGCGGTCGCGATGGGCGGCGGTGCGTATTATTTGAATATGCCCAAGGTGTGTAAGGTGGAATTGACCGGAGCGCTGCGCCCGTGGGTGAGCGCGAAGGATATTATATTGGAAGTGCTGCGCATCCTGTCTGTGAAAGGCGGCGTGGGCAAGGTGATCGAATATGCCGGCCCGGGGGTCGCTTCCTTAAGCGTACCGGAGCGCGCGACGATCACCAACATGGGCGCCGAGCTGGGTGCGACGACCTCCATCTTCCCAAGTGACGAAGTAACTCGGGAATTTTTCCGCGCGCAGGGCCGCGAGGGGGATTGGATCGAGCTCCTGCCCGACGCGGACGCGGTATACGACGAGGAAATCCAGATAGACCTGAACCTGCTGCAGCCCATGGCCGCCATGCCGCACAGTCCCGACCGGGTGGAGACGGTGGAGAAGATCGGTAAAATCAAGGTGGATCAGGTCGCTATCGGCAGCTGTACCAATTCTTCCTATATGGATATGATGAAGGTTGCGGCGATTTTAAAGGATAAGACCGTACATCCTGACGTCAGCCTGGTGATCTCGCCGGGCTCCAAGCAGGTGTTGACCATGCTTGCCCAAAACGGCGCACTGGCGGATATCACCGCATCCGGCGCCCGGGTGTTAGAGTGTGCGTGCGGTCCCTGTATCGGGATGGGGCAGGCCCCCAAGACCGACGCGATTTCGCTTCGTACCTTCAACCGTAACTTTGAAGGCAGAAGCGGCACCGCTTCGGCTCAGATCTACCTGGTAAGCCCGGAGGTTGCGGCGGTGTCCGCCCTGACCGGGGTGCTGACCGATCCGCGCGAGATGGGTGAGGCGCCGCAAGTGTCGATGCCGGATCACTTCCTGGTCAATGACAATATGATCATCCCGCCCGCCGAATGCGCGGACGAGGTGGAGGTGGTACGTGGACCCAACATCAAGCCGTTCCCCATCAACCAGCCCCTGCCGGACACCATAGAGGCGAAATCGCTGATCAAGCTGGAGGACAACATCACGACCGACCACATCATGCCCTCCAACGCCAAGCTGTTGCCGTACCGTTCCAATATCCCGCATTTGTCGGACTATTGCCTTGCCCCCTGTGATCCGGAATTTCCGGCGCGCGCAAAGGCGGAAAACGGCGGCTTCATCGTTGCAGGTGAGAACTACGGGCAGGGTTCCAGCCGTGAGCACGCCGCGCTGGTGCCGCTGTATTTGGGAATCAAGGGCGTAATCGCAAAATCGTTCGCCCGTATCCATATGGCAAACTTGATCAATTCAGGCATTCTGCCTTTTACCTTTGCCCATGAGGAGGATTATGGAAAAATCGAACAGGGCGACGTTCTACGCCTGTCCGACATCCGGGAGACGATCCTGCATGGCCGCCCAGTAATAATCGAGAACCTGACAAAGGGCTGCTCGATTCCATTGAATATCGCTCTGACCGAACGGCAGCGGGAGATTGTAGCAGCGGGCGGGCTGTTAAATTACACCAGGAAATCCAGTGAAAAGGAGAGTAAATAGATGAGTGATGCGATCAAAAATGCGTTAGAGAAGTTTGAACAGGTGCTCGTTGAGCAGCAGCAGCGCGTACAGCAGATGAAGGAGCAGAAGGATTTTGTAGATTATAAGGCATTGGATAAGATCGTCGTCGGCGTGGTTGGCGGAGACGGGATCGGCCCGGCCATCACCGCCGAGGCGCAGCGGATTTTGGAATTCCTGCTGGCGGATGAGATCAAGGCTGGTAAGGTAGAGATGAAGGTAATTGATGGGCTGACGATCGAAAACCGTGTCGCGGTGAATAAGGCGATCCCTGACGACGTGCTTGCCGAGCTTAAGCAATGCCACGTCATCCTAAAGGGGCCGACCACCACGCCGCGCGCGGGCGACCCGTGGCCGAACATCGAAAGTGCGAACGTCGCGATGCGCAAGGAGCTTGACCTGTTCGCAAATGTCCGTCCCGTCAAGGTGCCCGAACAGGGCATCGACTGGACGTTCTACCGGGAGAATACCGAAGGATCGTATGCGCTGGGTTCCCGTGGCGTCCATGTGGATGACGATTTGGCGGTTGACTTTTGCGTTACCACGACCGAAGGAACCGAACGGATCGCGCGCGCGGCGTTTGAGTATGCAAAGAACAACGGTAAAAAGCGGGTGACCATCGTTACCAAGGCCAACGTGGTCAAAACCACCGACGGCAAGTTTTTAAAGATCTGTTATGACGTTGCCAAAGAATATCCGGATATCGAGGTGGACGACTGGTACATCGATATCATGACCGCGAAGCTGGTGGATGAAAAGCGCCGCACCCAGTTCCAGGTAGTGGTTTTACCGAATCTGTACGGCGATATCATCACCGACGAGGCGGCGGAGTTCCAGGGCGGTGTCGGTACGGCAGGCAGCGCGAACATCGGTAAGCGTTACGCGATGTTTGAGGCGATCCACGGCTCCGCGCCGCGTATGGTGCAGGAAGGACGGGAAAAATACGCCGATCCGTGCAGTATCATCCGCGCCGCCGTTATGCTCTTAAGCCATATTGGTTATCAGAGCCAGGCGGACAGATTGGAACGGGCGCTCGATACCTGCATGTACACTGAGAAAAAACTGACCATTACAGGCCGCGAGGGCGGTGCTACCGGCGCGGAGTTTGCAGACTATATCATGGAAACCATTCAAAGGAATGGATAGGAGGCGCGATGCCGTGAATGAAAAGAATGCACCTCTGGCGGTGATCAGGCGGCTGCCTAGATACTACCGGCATTTAGGAGAACTGCTCAAAAATGACATTTACCGGATTTCATCACGGGAGTTGAGCGAGCGCATGAACGTGACTGCTTCCCAGATCCGTCAGGACTTGAATTTTTTCGGCGGTTTCGGCCAGCAGGGCTATGGGTATAACGTAGAGTATCTTTACAATGAAATCGGTACGATATTGGGATTGAATTGCAAAAACAATACCATCATCATCGGCGCGGGAAAGCTGGGGCAGGCTCTGGCCAAATACCCCACCTTTAAAAAGAGGGGATTTATCCTCGTCGGCATCTTTGACGTCGACCCAAAGGTGGTAGGAACCGAGATTGGCGGCGTAACGGTGGCGCATATCGATACGCTGGAGGCCTTTATGGCGGAAAATCAGGTGCGGATCGCCATATTAACCCTGCCCAAGGACGCGACGCACGACGTCGCTTTGCGGCTGGCGGATTGCGGGATCAAGGGGATTTTGAACTTTTCGTATGTAGATCTTGATATCCCGCAGGATATCGCGCTGGAGAACGTTCATTTAAGCGACAGCATGATGACGCTTTCTTATAAGATTGCCAGCCGGGAGAGGGAAAAGGAACAATGAAGGTAACTGCGTTTATCGGATCGAGTGGCACCGGCAAAAGTTACCGCGCCATGACGGTTGCCCGCGATTGCGGGATCCGTTATGTGATCGACGACGGCCTGCTCATCCGCGAAAATAAGGTGATCGCCGGCAAATCGGCCAAGAAGGAGCCGACCAAGCTGGCCT
>CABSMD010000052.1 GCA_902478725.1 uncultured Clostridia bacterium | reverse complement strand
CCTCAAGAGAGCAGTAAAAGTTTTTTCAATTGTATACTATGTTTTCTACGGCAAAGTGTTACAAATGGACGCTGAAGTTTTTTGTATTGCAGCATCGTTTATTTTAGTGTACAATGAAACAAAGAAAGGGAGGTGTCTTTTTTGAAGGTATTGCTTTTATCGGTATCCACCGGGCAGGGCCACCACCAGACGGCAATGGCGGCGATGGACTCCCTGCGCGTGCGCGGGGTTGACTGCGAAATGCTGGATATCTACGAATACATCAGCCCGCGCCTGAGCGATTCCATTGCCAAAGGGTATCTGATCTCCACCCAGTTTTCCCCGTTTGTATACGGCAAGCTCTACCGCCTGGCGGAAAAGAAGGAGAAATCGGACACCAAGTTTTCGATCGCCAGACTGACCAATGAGATTTTGTCGCACAAGCTGACCTCTTACATCGATAACTACGACCCGGATGTCATCGTCTGCACCCACGTGCTCTCGGGGCATCTGGTTACCCACATGCGGGACAAGGGGAGGCTGCAAAACACTAAGCTGGTGGGGATCGTGACCGATTTTGCCATCCATCCGTTTTGGGAGGACACGGTGCTGGATTACTACATCACCGCCTCGCACCTGCTCAACAACCAACTGAAAAAGAAACAAATCCCGCTGGAAAAGGTAATGCCGCTGGGGATTCCGGTCGCGGAAAAATTTTCTTCCCGGACCGACCGTGCTGCCGCGCGCGCCGCGCTGGGACTGGAGGATAAGATGACCGTTCTGCTTATGAGCGGGAGCATGGGATATGGCAACATGGTCAAGGTCATCAAGCAGATCGACCAGCTCGATATGGATTTCCAAATCATATCGGTGTGCGGGCATAACATGCACGCCAAGGAGAAAATCGACCAGCTCCAAACCCGCAAGCGGGTGATTAACTATGGCTACGTCAATAACGTCGACCAGTTGATGGACGCGTCCAACTGCATCATCACAAAGCCGGGCGGGATCACGGTGTCGGAGAGCCTGGCAAAGGGGTTGCCGATCATCATTATCAACCCGATCCCCGGACAGGAGGACCGCAACGTGGAGTTTCTGACCAACAACGGTCTGGCGCTCAAGGTCACGCCGACCTTCCCGATCGACGAGGCGATCTTTCAGATGTTGTCCAACGAATGGCGGCAGGTGCATTCCGATTCAATGATCCACTATATCGGAAAGCCGCGCTCGGCGGCCGACTTTGCCGAGTTTGTCATCAGCCTGAAGAGGGCGGAGGGTTGATCGCCTTACCGCGCGCGGTGGCGGATATACTCGAAACCCTGCACAAAAACGGATACCGCGCCTATGCTGTGGGAGGCTGTGTGCGCGACACCCTGCTCGGGCGGACGCCGCACGACTGGGACGTGGCATCCGACGCGGCGGCTGAGACAGTCAAGGGTTTGTTTCCCCGCACCATAGACACCGGCCTGCGCCACGGCACCGTCACCGTACTCTGCCCCGCCATGGCGGTGGAGGTGACCACCTTCCGCCGCGACGGGGATTACAGCGACCGCCGCCGGCCGGATTCGGTCTCGTTTACGGACAGCCTGCGCGAGGACGCCGCGCGGCGGGATTTTACCGTCAACGCGATGTATTACAATGAATCGGAAGGCCTTGTGGACTGCTTTGGCGGGCAAAACGACCTGGCCTCATGCCTCATCCGCGCCGTAGGCAACCCGTTTACGCGGTTTGACGAGGACGCGCTGCGCATCCTGCGCGCCGGACGGTTTGCCGCCGAGCTGGGCTTTGCCGTGGAGGCGGAGACCCACCGCGCGATGGAAGGTCAAAAACGGCTGCTCCGCCACATCAGCCGGGAACGGATCGGCGCAGAGCTGTCCCGCGCTCTGCTGGGCGATGTGGCGAGGGGCTTTGGATTGTTTTTGGAAACCGGCTGCCTGTATGAAATCGACGAACGGCTGTCCGCTGTGACAGCGGACAAGCTTGCCGCCTGCGCTCACCTGCCCGCTTTGCTGCCGCTTCGCTGGGCCTGCGTTTTGATGGGCGCAAACGAACCGGAACAAATCCTGCGCGGTCTGCGGGCGGACAACCACACTCTACGGCAGGTTCGCCTCCTATTGGAGCATGTTGCCGATCCCCTTGGCAGCGATTACGCCATGCGGCGGTTTGCCGCCGACTGGGGGATAGACGCCCTGGGCGGGCTGATCCAGCTCCGCCTGACCTATGGCGGTGGAACGCCTGCGGAGCAACTGGGGAGAAAAGAGACGGAATGGGAACGGGCGCATCAGTCAGAGGCGCAGCGGCTGGAACGTCTGATCCGGGAAGGCGGCTTTCTCACCAAAAAAGAGTTGCAGATCAACGGCGCCGACCTGCTTCAAATGGGTCTGAAAGAAGGACGGGCCGTCGGAGCACTGCTGGATCAGTTATTCGACGAAGTGCTGCGCGGCAGTCTGCCCAACCGGCATGAACGATTGATGGAAGAAGCCCGGCGCAGGATAAACGGATGGCCGCGTTAGAAGGCGCTACGCTGGCTGGTTGAAAAGCCATCCTTTCCAATAACCGTCCCGGCGCCGGACCCGTTCACCGGAAAACCTCCATGTAAAAATGGTCGGCAAACTTTTCCCTGTATTCCGAAGGGGTGAGCCGCCGCCGCTGCAGAAACACCCGGTTGAAACTGCGCAAGGAGTCGAACCCGCATTGGCGGGCGATCTCCTTGATGGGGCGCGCTGCATCCACCAAAAGATTGCAGGCAGAGCTGACACGGTACTCACTTACAAAATCATGATAGGACATACCGGTGTTCCGGATAAAAAACTTGGAAAGATAATAATAATCATAGCGAAGCTGTGCGGAAAGCTTTCGCAAAGAACAGTCCTGTTGATAATTTCCGTCAACAAACCTCAGAATTCTGTTGATCAGCCCATCCTTCGACCTCTTTTTCAAAAACCTTGTCTGTGCATATATCCTGCCGCAAATTTTATACAGCAGCGCCTTTAGGGCAAAAATATTCTGAAACTCCAAATTTCCAAAATAGGCGGGCGGAAGCGCGACCCTATTTCCCGCCGGCAGCAGGTTCTCGGTTTGCGCAGCAAACGCACTGACCAAATCCTCCGAAAATACGATGACCGTTGTGCGGCACTCCACCTCGGAGGAATAGGAATGGATCTGGTGAGGAAACACCAGCAGGCAATCCCTGGCTTCCAGGATATAGTCAATATCGTCCACCTCGGCCCGGATGCTGCCGTGATATACATAAAGCAGTTCAAAATTGCGGTGCAGGTGGGGAAACACCTTGAAATACTGCGTATTGGTAATCAGCGTAGCCCGGTTTGTTTCCAGATGGTATGGCTGGTAAATCATTTTACATTCCCTCCATCGCCTGAAGCTTGTTTGCGGTACACCGACGGGGTGACCGCCATACACTGCCGAAAGGCCCGGTTGAAGCCCCGGGTCGAGCTGAACCCACTTTTTGAGGCGGCCTCGCCCACCGTTATGCCGGATTCCAGCAAAAGGCGGCAGGCGTAGGCGACCCGGTACTCGTTCACATACTGGTAAAAGGGGATGCCGATCTTCTGGGAAACATAGCTGGAGAGATAGCTGCTGTTGTATTTTAATTCCCGTGCCAGTTCCCCCAAGGTACATTCCTCCTGAAAATGCTCTCCCACAAAAAGCAGGATACGGTCGAGCAAGTCGCGCTCGTCCTTGATCCTGACCGTCTCTTTCTGGTAAAAATCCATCTGTTCAAACGCGGTTGCGCAGATGTCATACAAAAACCCCTTCGTTTCAAAGACATTGTCAAACACCGTTCTATCTAAGCTGTCCGGCTCCAGGGCGATCCGGTTGCTTTTGGGCAGCATATTCTGCGTCATGGCCGAAAAATGCGCGACCAGATCCGGCGAAAACAATACAATCCGCGCCGTGCAGTCCGAAGAAGCGCGGTAGCCGTGCGGCTGGTGCGGAAAAATGAGTAAACCCTCCCCTTTGCCGAGGACAGATACCTTGCCGCCAATCTCCGCCCGCGCCTGGCCGCCTGTCAAATACACAAGCTCAAAGCACTTGTGCAGATGGATCGGAAAGCCGATATTCTCCGTCCGTCCTGCGTAAAAGATGCCGTTTCCAAAAAACTCAGGCTGGTAGAACATCCCATCATCCCCAAAAAGACTAATTTTGTCTATCACTATAACATATTTCACTTGTAAATGCAAACGCCAGTTTGTAAAATGAAAGAAGGAATCGAAAAGCGCTATCAATAAAGGAGGATTTGAAGGATGAAAAGATGGAAAAAGCCATGCCTGTTATTGCTTGCCGCAGCATTGCTGCTTGGTACGCTTGCGCCGGCGGTAACCCCCGTCATGGCGGAGCCGGTGAAAATCGCCGCGCTCGACTTGACAAAAACAGAAACATTTTTGAAAAACGACGCAACCGGCAAGCAGATTCAGGTGACCGGCGTAACCGAGGATGGTGGAACGGTCGACCTCACAGGCAATCCGAGGGTCAAATACCATTCCAGTGACGCCTACATTCTGACGGTAGGCCCCGACGGCAAAATTGCGATCGGAAGTCCCGAAGCGAGTGGGTTCACAGTCGTCACTGCGACCTATGAAAATGACGACCGCACCACCGCCCAGTCTAAGCTCATGATAGTGGTCTACCAGGACAGGGCCAGCTTTGAAGGATTTGAAACCTTCACAGAACCGCCTACGTCCGGCAGCTACAAGTTTGCAGACGAATCGGCAGCAAGGGACAACATCCTGTTCAACAACACCCATTACCGGAAAAACACCACAAACCCGCGCACGGGCAATAATGCGGCCGACATCCGTACCGCAAACACCTCCTGGCCGTCGCCAAAGTATGCGGATTACGACGAAGCGAATCCGGCTACCTGGCCGAGCACGGTCGCGCAGTACGGGGCCGACCTCTATTCCGGCGTCAGCACAAACGACAGCGTGGCGGCGGGGACGATGTATCCCTCCGCCATCGCGCAGGGCTGGTTCTATGACAGCGGCGATAAGACAAACGCAAAAGCGGCGGTCTATTTCCAGGCCAACGAGAAAAACAACAAAAATGAAAGTATGGCGCAGTGCCTTAATGTGTGGATCGGCATCGGAGACGATTCCAAGAATCATTACACCTTTCGCAACCGGGAGATGAACCGCGCCAAAATCGGCCCGGGCGGCACATCCGGGCTGACTGACGGATATCTGGGCAACCTGATCATCGATAAAAACGTGGAGATGAACGGCCAGCCCGTCACCGTTTCGGGCGGCACGGGCGAAAACCGCACGACACGGGACTATACCTTCCCGAAAATGGAGCGCAGCAAGGGCTGGCACCAGGTCGTCGCGGTGCTGGACGGCGGCGATTCTGCCGACGCTAACGTTGCCACCGATCAGGGCAGTATTTCCTATTACTTAGACGGTACGCTGGTCGCGGTGGAGGACTATGTGGTCAACAGCCTCCATGTCGTGCGCGGCAGCGCGTGGGGGGAAAAGAACACAGGCTATTTCTCGACCTATGATGATTTTTCCACCTCGTTCTATTATAAATCCAAGCATCCCCCGATTATAAAGGAATTAACCGTCTCCGGCAGGACGATGGCGGGCGAAACACTTTCGGCAACAGCCACTGCCAAGAGCATCAACGGCGCCGCGCTGGAGCCGGTCACCTACCAGTGGTACAAGTCGGGTGACAAAAGTAATTGGAGTCCTGTCTCCGGAGGGACATCCCCTACCCTCACACTGACAGAGAACGATGTGGGGAGTTATTTCCGCGTCGGCGCAACGGCCCACGCAGCTGCCGCGCCGGTTGACGGCGTGGAGACCTATTCCGATACCCTGGGGCCGGTCACGCCCGTACAGGCGCCGCCGTCCGCCTCCAATCCGGCAATCACCGGAACGCTCACGGTCGGTTCCACCCTCACCCTGACCTTTGACTACAGCGGCGACTCTGCGCAGGGGGATTCCGTCTATCTATGGGAGGTGGAGCGCACGGCGGGCAGCTGGACAACCGTTGGAAATGCCAAAACCTACCGTATCGCCCTGGAGGACGCGGGCAAAAAAATCCGCGCCAGCGTGACCCCTGTGGATGTAACCGGCGCGACAGGCGCAAAGGTAACCGCGTTGGAGCAGACGGTTTCCGGCGACATTCCCACCCTGTCCGTCTTTGTTGCGACGGACGGCAGCGACGAAACCGGCGACGGCTCGATTGAGCGTCCCTTTGCGTCGTTTGACCGGGCGAAGGAAGAGGTATCCCGTATCAAAGGGGGCGCAAAGAGCGTCACCGTCTACTTCCGCGGCGGCGAATACCCCCTCTCCAAAAGCATCTCCCTCACCGCCGCCGACAGCGGCACCGAGGCCGTGCCGGTGACCTATCAGGCTTATAACGGCGAAAAGGTCGTTTTCACAGGAAGCCAGAGACTGGATGCCTCCAAGATAACCCGTGTGACCGACGAGACGGTGTTAAACAGATTGATCGACCCGGCCGCGAAAAAAAGACTGTACCAGCTCAAGCTGTCCGACGTCGGTATTGCTTCCCTGCGCCCCCTACAGGACTATTACGGCTGGTGGGGCAATGCATTTTTGCCGGACGAAATCTATTATAACAACACCGCGCTGGAAATGGCGCGTTACCCGAACAAGGAGCACAACTACGCCTACCTGTATACCAAAGAGGTTACCGCACCCGAGGAGCGCGACGGTCCGAACGGCTGGCGGGAGACCCCGTTTACCATTGTCTATCAGGACTCGTATAATGAAAACCGTGCAAAGCTGTGGGATTTGGACGGAAAGGACGATCTGTTCATCTCCGGCGTATACGGGCAGGATTTTGCCTTCATGACCAACCGGGTCGATACCGCGAAATTTGATTCGGATAAAAAGGAGTTCACCTCGGTGACCGGCTCCAAGGGCGGCTACCGGGTGCAGACCGATCACAGGTTCTTCTTTATGAATCTATTGGAGGAGATCGACTTTCCGGGTGAGTACTACATCGACCGCGACAGCATGACGCTGTATTTTTACCCGCCGGATGCCGCGGAGGATGTCGCGGCGGCCGACCTTCGGATGACCGTCCTCGACAATCCGATGCTGCAATTAAGCGGTGTGGAATATGTCAGCTTTGAAGGGCTGACCTTTGACAAGACCCGCAACGTCGCCGTCAAGGGTACCGACCTCAACCACGTTACCTTCAACGGCTGCGTCTTCTCCAGAACAGGAATGGAGGGCGTAAACCTAAGCGGCAAAAACATCACCGTCACAAACAGCCATATCTTTGACCTTGGCGCGGGCGGGCTGTTCCTCACCGGAAGCGCCGCAGACCGGAAAACCCTGACGCCCGACAACAACCGGATCATCAACAACCGGATCCATGACGTCAACCGCCTCAGCGGGGCTGTATCCGGATACGTGCCCGGCCTGCGGGTGACCGACAGCAATGGGGTAACAATAGAGAACAACGAGCTGTATAACTCGAAGATGATGCATGTGTGGTTTGAGCGATCCAATGATATCGACTTCAATTACAACCACTTTTATAACGCCGCCCTTGACGGAGGCGACATGGGGGCGCTGTACTGGGGCCGTGATATCTCGACGATGGGAATCCGGATTAAGTATAATTACTTCCATGATATCGGAAACACCTATACAGGCGGTGACTGGGGGAATATCGGCGTACAGTCGGTTTTCTGGGACGACAGCTCCGTCGGCCCCGAAATGGTTGGGAATATCTTCTACAAAGGCGGCTGTGGGCAGGGCTTTACGGTCAAAACCAACAACGGCCAATGGTCGCTGGTGCAGAACAATATTTTGGTCGATGCAAAGATCGGGTTCCAATACCAGATGAGAAGCGGCATGGCGCCGGGGACAAAACAGAAAAACTGGTACGACTCGGTGCAGACCGATCCCAATATCCTGCCGACCTATACCCAAAACGTGGATATCTCCTCCCCCATTTGGACGGAGCACTATAAAGACACCATCTGGGCGCCGCTTGCCGGCTTTAAAGAGACATTCGCGCCGGACGGTCCGGCGGACACCAATGTGAACAGCGGCAACCTGTTTGTCAATATCGCAACACCCTTCAACGGCGGAGAAAAGAATCCCGGCTGTGTGCAAAGCGGCAACTGGGCCACCAGCGCCGACCCCGGCTTTGTCGCATACGGCAGGGACTTTAAGCTGACCGCCGCCGGTCTGTCGGCGGTACAGGCCCAAATTCCGGGATTTGAAAACATCCCCACCGAACGCATCGGCGTACAGCCGTATGAGGCGGCCGGACAGACGAAATATGTGGGCGGCCGCGCTCCGGCAGCCTCTGACGCAACGATCAATAAGGCCGGGCAGAATCTGCTGGATGTGTCCTACACCTTCACCGACCCGGACGGCGACGCAGAGAGCAACACCCAGATTAGATGGTATGTATCCGACAGGCAAGACGGGGAATACCGTCTGCTCCCGGGCGTGCGCACCCTCTTGTTCACGGATGCGTCACTGCTGAACAAATGGGTGAAGGCCGAGGTCATCCCATTTGATGAAAACAAACAGGAGGGCGAATCCGTCTTCACCGACGCGGTGCTGGTGGACAACGTACGCCCCGATCCGTCTGCGGCGATAGCGGCGGCCGAACAACTCCTCCGCAATACCGAACCCGGAACAGGCCTTGGGCAGGCGCCGCAGGCTGTCCATGAAGCTTTGGAAAAACAGCTCGACGCTCTAAAATCCCTGGCTGGTGACCCGGACGCAGACGACAGCCAGCTCTCCGAAGGTATCGCCGCTTTGGAGCAGGCGGTTGCCGTATTCCAAAACGCCATCATTACCGGAATTACGGTCAGTGAAAACAATCAGACCATCTTTGTACCGGATACCCCCGCCGGCTTGACGATCAAACTCAATCAGGGTGTAACCGGAACCAGGGTGCAGTTTGCCAACCCCAATGCAACACCGGAGCTCACGGCGGAGGGATATCTGCCGATTGACGGAACCAGCCGCCGGATTACCCTGAAAATCCAGCAGGGAACGAAGCTCTACGCAGACGGCTGGGATGGCGCGCTCTCCCTCTTCCCGGTCTCATCGTCGCCCAGCGTGACGGTTTCAAACGCCGAACAGATCAACGCCATTTCTTTCGGCGCGGGAGTTACCGCCTCAAAGCCGGTTCGAGTTGAGATCGAAGGGGCGGCCTCCAAGGAGTGCGGCGCTGTCATAAACAAGAAATTTCAGGCCTGCAAGACCAGCATTGCCGCCGATAGCTTCGCCCAGGCCAACCAGAAGCTGAAAGGCTCCACCCCACAGGGAAGGGTCAATACAGCAGCAAGCCTGGTGTGGTATTCCCTCTCGCCGGGTGAACTGATCGTTTATACCAAGCGGGAGACGAAAACGCCCGAACCCAGCCCAACCTACTATCCGACCCAACAGCCAAATACCGGGGACTATGGCACAAGCGGCCCCGGCTATGTTCCCGTCCCCGGCAATCCGGTGGGCATTGGGACAGGGCAGCCGGATAACCATACACAAACAGCAGTGTTTGGAGACACCGCAGGACATTGGGCGCAGGCAGAGATTGAAGAGATGTACCGAAAAGGCATTGTATCCGGCGTAACCGCGACCACTTTTGAGCCGGACCGCGCCGTGACGCGGGCGGAGTTCGCAGCCCTGATTGCCCGTGCGCTGGAGCTGGCAGCCACCACGCCGGCAGGATTTTTTGATGTTGCCGATGGAGCCTGGTACGCTTCCTCCGTTAATGCCGCGGCCAACGCCGGGATAATAGCGGGATACGGCGGGGCTTTCCGTCCGGATGACCGGATTACCCGCGAAGAAATGGCGGTTGTAATTGCAAAGGCGTACCAGTACCGCGATGGTGAGGCGGCAAGCGGAAGCATCGGCAAATTTTCCGATATTGATCAGATATCCGATTGGGCGGTAACGTCGGTTGATACCGCCACATCCGCCGGGCTGATCGCAGGTATGACCGCAGATACCTTCGCTCCGCAGGAATACACAACCCGCGCGCAGACGGCCGTCATTATTAGCAGACTATTGAAGACCTAATCCCACAATTATTAACAAACGCCCCCGGCAAGGCCCATGGCCTGCCGGGGGCGTTTGCTAATAAAAAACACTTTCTATTTTCCCACAGCCGGTGTATAATGTTAATAAGATATCGAAAGCGCATTGGCGAACGGGAAACACCCATCCCGCCAGGCAGAGGAGGCAAACCATGTCCACTGACAATCTGGCCAATTTACTGGACGCACTGACCGAAACATCCGTTTATGTAATCGAAGAAGACACCCACCGGCTGCTGTATTTCAACCGCCGCTGCCGGGACACCAGCCGCGGCAGGGCCGCGCTTGGGGTAAGATGCCATGAGGTTTGGCCTGAGGTATGCGGCAACTGCCCGCTGGGTTCTTTGGGAGATAGTTCGTCCAGCCACATCGTCTGCTATGACCCTCTGTTAAAATCCACCGTCGACGTCACCGCAAACCGGATCCTGTGGGACGGCGGTATCCGCGCCGTGGTGGTTACCGCCACCCCGCACCGGATGAATTTTGAGGAGGAGCAGGGCCTGCAAAAGATCGAGCAGATGTATGCGCAAAGCCTGGTGACCGTCTTTGACGAGTGTATCATTGCGAATTTAAGCGCCGATTACTATGTCAACTGCCAGAAGGATATCATGTGGACCGATATCCCCAAAGAGGGCAGCTTTGGTGCAGAAAATATAAAGTACGCGAAAAAAACGATCCATCCTGATGATTTGGAGCGTTTCTGTGAAGCTTTTTCCCGCGACGCGATGCTGCGGCTGTTCGGAGAGGGAAAAAAGCAGATAACCCGACGGCTGCGCCGCCTGGTCGGCGACGGTGCCTACCACATGGTGGAATTCACCGCGTCCAAAATAGAACCGCTCGGTGAGGAGGACGAATGCTGGTGTGTGCTGGTTTTCCGCGATGTACAGGACGCCTATTTACAGGAGCAACAGCGCAATGTCGAAACCAGCCAGCTGGCGACTGCGGCCCAGACCGCCTACCAGATGCTGATCGCGGTCAATCTGACCCAAAATACCTACCACATGTTGGAGTATGAACGCTTTCCGGTTAAAAAGCCGGGCAACAGAGGCCGTTTCGACGAGCTCATAAGCGCCGAGCTGGCGACCGTGCACCCCGATTACCAAAACGAATTCATCGGCAAATTCTCACGCGCTTCCCTCATCCATGCTTATACCCACGGGGAACGTATCGTCTCCATGAAGGTGCCCCATCTTGGAAAGGACGGCAACTATCATTGGCATTTCACGCAGGTGGTACGGGTAGAAAGCCCCCATACAGACGATCTGATCGAGATCACCCTGTCGAGGAATATCGACGAGGAACGCCGGGCGGAAGAGGAGGCGCTGCAAACCGAACGCCGGGCAAAGCAGCTGCTTGAGGACGCGCTGCAAAAGGCGGAAAAGGCCAACCGGGCAAAAAGCGATTTTCTCTCCAGGATGAGTCACGACATCCGCACGCCGATGAACGCCATCGTTGGAATGACCGAGCTTGCACGGCTGCAAATCGGAGATCAAAAAAAGCTGCGGGATTATCTTGAAAAAATCGCGAGCTCTGGCGCCCATCTGCTTGGACTGATCAACGAGGTTTTGGACGTGAGCAAGATCGAAAGCGGCGCGGTTGAACTGGAAGAGGCCGCGTTTGACCTGCGCGAACTGGTGCGTGACACGGTGGAGATGGTGCAGCTGCCGGTAGAAAATAAAAAACAAACGCTTGCGGTTCGGATTGACGACGCTCTCCATGCACAGGTGCTGGGAGACGCGCGGCGGTTGGGGCAGGTGCTGGTTAACATTTTGGAAAATGCTTCAAAATATACCGCCGAGGAAGGCCGAATCTCCTTTTTCATAGAAGAGAGTAAGAAGGAGGAACTGCAAACCGGCACCTATCGCTTTATCGTCGAGGACACCGGGATCGGCATGAAACCGGAGTATGTAGAGCATATCTTTGAACCCTTCAGCCGGGCGGAGGACACCCGCACAAGCAACATTTCCGGAACCGGGCTGGGAATGACCATTGTCAGAAACCTGATTTCCATGATGGGCGGCGACATCCAGATAGAAAGCGAGTATGGGAAAGGTTCGCGTTTTACCGTCACCCTCTGCCTGACGAAGTGTGACGTTTGTACAAACGACGGAAAAGGAATGGGGACGCAGGACAGCGAGTCTTTCTCCGAGCTACGGGTTCTGCTGGCAGAGGACAACGAGCTGAACCGCCAGATTGCCGCCGAAATGCTCAAATTGCTGGGCGCAAGGGTAGAAACCGTCAAGAATGGCCGTCAGGCGGTAGAAGCGATTGTTTCCCATCCACCGCTTTATTACGATATCGTCTTTATGGACATACAGATGCCGGTTCTAAACGGGTATGACGCTACAAAAGAAATTCGCAGGTCCGGCATGGAGAGGATCGATGAGCTGCCGATCATTGCCATGACGGCGGACGCATTCGCTGAGGATGTCAAGCAGGCCCGCCTGTCCGGTATGGACGAACACCTGGCAAAGCCGATCTCGATCGGGCAGTTAAAAGGCATCCTCTCCCGCTGCCTGGCTTGGAAAAGGCAGAAACAAAAGGACGAAAAAACGGAAACAGGAAGCAAGCCCCCCCGGCTTTCATAAGCCGGGGGGCTTGTTCAGTGCTCAATCACACCTGATTTCCCCAGCTTTTTGGCAAACCCGGCAAGTGCGCGGTTGGCAAACCGCTTGAGCAGCACGCCCAGCAACAGAAAGATCACAAACACGACAAGCAACGCAGCAATATCGCGCAGCAGCGCGCCCGCGTCGAGGCCGGCGACCGCCTC
>CABSMD010000051.1 GCA_902478725.1 uncultured Clostridia bacterium | reverse complement strand
ATGGTAAGCCGCCCGCCGCTTTGCAGGCCGCTTAATTTCAGTGCGCCGTTCTCTATGCTGTAGTCGGACACCTTGTTGTTTACCACCCAGCCGGCGGGCAGGGCAACGGCTGAAAAGGATTCTTCAAATACCACCGTTTCTTTTACCTGCTCCGCTCCTACAATGGTAAACTGACAGAACACCATCATCAGGCTAAGGATCAGGATTCCCGCTTTCTGCATACATTTTTTCATTTTTTGTTCCTCCTCTTTACTATATTGTAATAAAAATTTCCAATCGGCCGGATAAAAACAAATCGTCCGGCCGGCATTTAAACCCGCGTTATTGCAAAAGCAAACCTTTTATATTATAATTAAACTATACCGCATATAGCCTGGCGCGTAAAGATTGGATATGGTTATAAATTATAACGATATGGTACAAAAGGAGGACGCGATGAAGGACACGAACCGGATCAACGAAATGCTGAACTACGACTTCACTCATTTTGATACAAAAGAAGACGACGTCGTCATCAACCAGGTCAACTATCCGAACGACTCCCTAGCGGACTATTTGATGCTGTTCCGCACCGGCATGAACCAGGGCGTTTACCAGCACCACCACAAAAATATCGAAATGCTGTTTATTTTGGAAAACGCCATTGACGTATACATCGACCAGATCAAAATAAAAGGGGAACCGGGAGACATCATCGTTATTAACTCCAACCAGGTGCACAGCACGGCGACCCCCTACGGCGGCTTTTTATACTTCTGCATTATCCTGTCAGAGCGCTGGGAACAGGATCTGGACTTTTCGTTTGCGGGAACCTTTTTCCAGTCCTGTTTCCGGGATGAGGAAATCTCCGCAATCCGAAAGCGAATTATGGAGGAACTCGAACAGAAGGAGGACTATTATGCCGACCGGATCAAAGCGTACCTCACGCTGCTGACCACCCGCCTGCTCAAGCATCACCGCGCCGACGCCGAGTATCTTCGAATGGTACAGGAAAAGGCACAGATTTCGCCGATGAAAAAAGCAATCGAATATATCCAGGCTAACTACAACAAAAAGTTCACATTGGACGACCTGGCGCGCCACATCGGTTTTTCCAAGCCCTATCTGGTGCATACCTTTAAAAAGGCGACTGGCTACACCGTGTGGAGCTATCTCAACAAGACGCGCTGTAAAAACGCCGGCACCATGCTGGTAAAAAGCGACCGTCCTGTCGCAGAAATCGCGGCTCTATGCGGCTTTGAAAGTCAGGCTTATTTCGGAAAAATTTTTAAAGAAATCACCAAAATGTCGCCACTTGCCTACCGCAAATCGCACCAGCAGTAACTTGTTTCTGGCAAATTTTCAATTTGCCATTGATAATTTGTCTTAAATGTATTATAATAATAGAGTGTTTTGATTTTATCCGCTGTTTTGGCGGTTAAGATACCAAAGCCGCACTAGCCGGGGAGGCAGCGGCGCCCTGTACTTGCAATCCGCTATAGCAAGGGTGATGCCCCCTCCCGGGTGGCGTTTGTATGGCCTGTCTTTTGTAAGTGGCGATGAGATTTGGGTCCTGCGCAACACGTCTTTGTGAACCTCGTCAGGTCGGGAACGAAGCAGCGATAAGCAAAGCAGCGTGTGTGCCGCGGGGTTGCCTGAGTTGAGTTAACTGCAAACGCAACGCATGGAGGCGCCATTCAAAAGGGGGCGTGCGGCTTTTATTTTATCTATTTGGAGGTGGCGGGAATGTCCTACCAGGCTTTATATCGGAAGTGGCGTCCTACCACGTTTGACGATATTGTTGGGCAGGAACATGTAACGAAAACGCTGGAAAATGAGATCAAGAACGGGCGGATCGCCCACGCATACCTGTTCTGCGGCTCCCGCGGAACGGGCAAAACGACGACGGCAAAGGTGTTTTCCAAGGCCGTCAACTGCGAGTCGCCGCAAAACGGCAACCCCTGCAACCAATGCAAGACCTGCCGCGGAATCGCCGACGGCAGCCTGATGGATGTGGTGGAGATCGACGCGGCCAGCAACAACGGGGTCGAGAACATCCGCGCCATCAACAGCGAGGTATCCTACATGCCCTCGGGCGTGACCTATAAGATTTATATCATCGACGAGGTACATATGCTGTCGGTAAGCGCGTTCAACGCGCTGCTTAAGACACTGGAGGAGCCGCCTTCCCATGTCATCTTCATATTGGCGACCACCGAAAGCCACAAGATTCCTGCGACCATCCTGTCGCGCTGCCAGCGGTTCGATTTCAGGCGGATCGGAATCGACAAAATGGCGGACAGGTTGCGCGAGGTGGCGTCACACGACCAGATGCAGATCGACGATGAGGCGTTGTCCGTGCTTTCAAAAGCGGCGGACGGGTCGCTCCGGGATGCACTTTCGATGCTCGATCAGTGCGCTTCTTATGACAACGGCAGGATCGACGCCGCGATCGCGCGGCTGGTAACCGGAAGCGTTTCAAACGACCGGCTGATGCAGATGGGCGACGCAATCGCCGCACAGGACGTGGGGACTCTGCTGCGCCTGGCAAACGATGCGGTGCAGGACGGCTTTGACCCCATGCACCTGCTTGAGTCGCTTATGACCCACTTTCGTAATCTCATCCTCTGCAAAAGCGGAGAAGATTTGATCGATATGGCGCGTGATGAACTGGACGCTCTGAAACGGCAGGCGGAACGGTTTACCCTCCAAAAATGCCTGTCTGCGCTGGATACCCTCTTTTCGTCCTATGACGCGGCGAAGTGGTCGAATAACCCACGCATGGTACTGGAGGTCACGCTGATCCGGATCGCCCACCCCAAGGCGGATGAATCGCGGTCGGGTCTGCTTGACCGGATCGAACGGCTGGAACAGGCGCTCGCGGGTGGCGTGAAGGCAGTGGTGCCGCCTGAAATAACAGATGCTCCCGCCGCGCAGGATACAATGGCGGAACCGCCGGCTGCCCAGGCAAAAGCAACGGAAATGGCCATGGGAGAACCGCTGGCAACGCCAGCGACACAACCGGCAACGACAACGGCGGCGGAAATAACGGCGGAAATGACAACGGAGGATACAACGACACAGGCCAACTTTACGGGGCAACCGCCATTCGAAGCCCGGCCAGATAAGGATTCGGTGGAATCAGGGCGCTCCGATCGCGTGGAACCGGCGGAAGCCGCCGGTAAGCCCACAGAACCTTCAGGGAATATTTCCCGGGAAATAACAGGACGCTGGGAAGAGGTCATACAGGAGATCGTCCGGTCGGGAAGTCTGTTTTTGGGAACCGCCCTGCGCAAATGCGAATTCCGCCTCAATGGTGATACGCTCCTCCTGTTTGGTATGATGGTAATGGCGGCTACGCCGGAAAATGAGTCTATCATACAAAAGGCGGTGCGGGATATCTGCGGCGCGGATGTTTCCATCCGGTTTGAAGATGGCGCGGCGCCGGAGGTTTCGGCCGAACCGTTTGCCCCAACTGCGGCAAAGCCGGAGGGGGGAACCAATCCAAAAAGCATGGGTAGTACAGGTCAAACAGATCGTGTAGATCATACGGGTAACGCAGACGACACGGTTGACGCATATGTCGCTGCCGAGGCGCCGGATACATCGGATTTGTTGGGAAAAATCGCTGAGAAGTTAGCCGGAAAGGTTCAAATAGAACAAAATTAAGTGAAAGGAGCTTGATAAAATGGCAAGAGGTAAATTCCCCGGAATGCCGCCGATGGGTGGCGGCAACATGGGCGGTATGATGAAGCAGATACAGAAGATGCAAAAGGATATGGAGGAGACCCAGGCGGCGCTTAAGGAACAGACCTATGAGGCGACGGCCGGCGGCGGCGCGGTCACGGCGACCATATCCGGAGAAAAGAAGTTGACGGCCCTTTCCATCGCACCGGAGGCAGTGGATCCGGATGACGTTGAGATGCTGAGCGACCTCATCATCGCGGCGGTCAACGAGGCGCTTGCGAAGATGGAAGAAGACGTTAATGAAAAGATGGGCCGCTTTACCAACGGCATGAATTTAAACGGTTTATTTTAGCAGTCTAAACCGAAACGGTTTGTTTTAACGATATGAATTGTTCTTTTACGGCCCACGGTTGTGTGCCTGGGAATGTAAAATCAGATCAGACAGCGGGGGCGGCCTAGGCCGCCCCTTTCAAAAGTACTATAGGCGGAGGACGGATGGATATGCAATTTTTTGCGGCGCCGGTCGCGCGGCTGATCGAGGAATTTGAAAAGCTGCCGGGCATCGGCAACAAAACCGCGCAGCGGCTGGCGTATTATGTGCTGAACATGCCCCAGCCGGAAGCGGAGGGGTTTGCCCAGGCCGTTTTGGAGGCAAAGGAGAAGGTGCACGCCTGCGAGGTCTGCCAAAACTTGACCGACAAGGAGGTTTGCAGCATCTGCTCCAGCGCCAAGCGCGACCGGTCAACCATCTGCGTGGTAGAAGGCCCGAAGGATGTCGTCGCCATGGAACGCACCCGTGAATACACGGGGGTTTACCATGTCCTGCACGGCGCCCTGTCCCCGATGGACGGGACAGGCCCGTCCGACATCCGCATCAAAGAGCTGGTGACCCGGTTGGGCAAAGAGGAGATCATCGAGGTTATCCTCGCAACCAGCTCAACGGTAGAAGGCGAGGCGACGGCAATGTATATCGCCAGGCTGATCAAGCCGTTTGGCGTGAAAACGACGCGGATCGCACACGGAATCCCGATGGGCGGCGATCTGGAATACACAGACGAGGTAACGCTTGCCAAAGCACTGGAGGGCAGGCGGGAGGTATAGCTGGGGGGTGAAAAGTTGCTTGCTACCATCAAAAGCTGTGGCATCATAGGGATCGACGGATACATAGTGGACGTGGAAACCGACATCGGACGCGGTCTGCCCTCCTTTGAGATCGTGGGGCTGCCGAACGCTGCGGTAAAGGAATCCAAAGAACGCATCCGGGCGGCAATCCGAAACAGCGGGCTTGAGATGCCCGCCCGGCGCACCACCATCAACCTCGCGCCCGCCAACATCAAAAAGGTCGGCGCCTCCTATGACCTGCCGATGGCAGTTGGGATTCTGGCGGCGAGCGAGCAGCTATCCGATATCGACCTGTCGGACGCGCTGTTTATCGGCGAATTGTCCCTAAACGGGGATATCCGCCCGGCCAACGGCGTTTTGCCCATGACCGACTGCGCCAAACGCAATGGGATTAAACGTATTTTCGTGCCCCTTGAAAACGCGGTTGAGGCGGCGGTGGTGGATGGCATCACAGTATATGCTCCCAAAAGCCTCACTGAACTGCTGCTTCACCTGACAGGCAAGCAGCCGCTGACGCCGGTCACCTGCCGGATCGAGGACTATTTTAACAGCAACGCCTCCTACCCGTTTGATTTCGCGGACGTGCGCGGGCAGGAGAACGCAAAATACGCGCTTGAGATCGCAGCGGCGGGCGGGCACAACTGCCTGATGGTCGGTCCGCCCGGCGCAGGTAAGACAATGCTTGCCCAGCGCCTTCCCACCATTCTGCCGGACATGTCGCTGGAGGAAGCAATTGAGGTGACCAAGATACACTCCATTGCGGGCGAGCTGCCTGCGGACACGCCCCTCATTGTGACACGGCCGTTCCGGCACCCCCACCACACGGTGAGCGCCATTCGCCTGGTGGGAGGGGGAAGCATCCCGATGCCTGGCGAGTTGAGCCTGGCGCATAATGGGGTATTGTTCCTTGACGAGTTCCCAGAGTTTGAAAAGCGCGCTATCGAGGTAATGCGCCAGCCATTGGAGGATGGTATGATTACGGTATCAAGGGTGAGCCAATCGGCTTCTTTCCCCTGCAACGCCATGCTGATTGCCTCGATGAATCCCTGCCGGTGCGGACATTACAACGACCCGAACAAGGAATGCACCTGCTCTCCCGCGCAGGTACAGCAGTACATGTCGCGGATCAGCGGGCCGATGCTCGACCGGATCGACATTCAGGTGCATGTGGCGGCGGTCAAATTCAGCGAACTGCGGGACAGTCAGGTAAGCGAGCCCTCAGAAAAAATACGCGAGCGCGTCAACCGCGCCCGCCGGATACAGCACAACCGATACCGGGATGAGGGGATTTATTCCAACTCCCAACTAACCGCCCCCATGGTCAGCAAGTATTGCAGGCTGACACGCACCTCCGAGTCGCTGCTCAAGGCGGCGTTCAACCAGTTTGGCATGAGCGCGCGCGGCTATACCCGCGTTTTGAAGCTGGCCCGCACGATCGCGGACCTGCAGGGCGACGAGGAGATTCGGGACGATTATTTGATGCAGGCGATCAGTTACCGCTCGCTTGACAGGCAGCGGCCATAATCGGAGGTGAAAACCATGTTTGTAACACAGGAAGATGTGGAACGGGATATTTTGGATGAAAAATCATCGCGTAAGATTCTCGCTTATAATGAAGAGGTCATGATGGTAGAAGTCAGCTTTGACGAGGGCGGGATCGGTGAGGTACACGCGCACCCGCACACCCAGATCAGCTATGTGGCAGGCGGCTGTTTCGAGTTTCAGCTCGGGGATAACAAGCGAATCCTGCATGAGGGCGACAGCGTGCTGATTCCGTCCGGCGTGAGGCATGGCCTGAAGGCCTTACAGGATTCTATTATCGTTGATGTGTTCACCCCCTGCCGCAAGGATTTTCTATAAATCCTCCATCGCGGCCAGGGTGAACTGTGCGCCCAGCTTGAAGCCCAGGATAAAGCGGTCGGCACAGGCTGTTTTCAGATATTGATAAATCAACTCCTCCTGTTGCTCCAGCATCTGCTTTTCTTCTCCGTCCAAACGGGACAGCAGTTTTTCTTGCATATCCGACAACTGATTCAGGGTATTATAATAGGCACTGCCCTCCGGCGGCGTTTCGTCGCAGGGATGAATGTTGCCTTCATAAAACTCCTCCAATATGTTTTTCATCGTTTTCCCCCCTTTCATCGTTTGATTCCTCTTGCATTTTACACCGCTTCATGATAGTATTAATTTGGTATATTTTAGCGATAAATGCAAATCGGTGTCCATTTGACCATTTTCAAAATCATTATACTATGTTCTTTTGGACATGTCAAGCATTTTTTATAAACATATCATAGGAGGGATAATAATGCCAAAATTGTGTGACCGTTTGGTGGAATTGAAAAAATCCGGCGGTTGTCTGCAAAAGGATATAGCCAAAGCCGCCGGGGTATACCTGCGCACCTATCAGCGTTATGAGTATGGGGAGCGCCTCCCTACAGCAGATGTGCTGATTGCGCTGGCCGATTTTTACAATGTCTCCATCGACTATCTCGTCGGGCGTTCGGACGATCCAAAACGGCATTGAAAGGTGTGATACCATGTTTATCGCGGATTTGCATATCCACTCCAAATACTCCCGCGCCACCAGCAAAAACTGTGAGCCGGAATCGCTCGACCTTTGGGCGCGGCGCAAAGGAATTCAACTGGTTGGGACGGGGGACTTCACCCACCCCGCCTGGCGGGAAGAGCTGCGGGAAAGGCTCGCGCCCGCGGAGGAAGGACTGTATGTCCTAAAAGACGAATTTCGGCTGGAGGAAGCCGGACAGGTCTGCGCGCCGCCGCCCCGCTTTATCCTGACGGGCGAGATCAGCTCGATTTACAAAAAGAACGGGCGGGTGCGCAAGGTACACAACCTGATCCTCCTCCCCTCACTGGAGGCGGCGGAAACATTGGCAAAACGGCTGGAGCTGGTCGGCAACCTCCACTCGGACGGCAGGCCGATTCTGGGGCTGGACAGCCGCGACCTGCTCGAAATCACACTGGAAGCCTGCCCCGACGCGATTTTCATCCCCGCCCATATCTGGACACCCCATTTTTCCCTGTTTGGGGCGTATTCGGGGTTTGACGACATCAACGAGTGCTTCGAGGACCTGACGCCGCACATCCACGCGCTGGAAACCGGCCTTTCCTCCGACCCGCCGATGAACTGGCGGGTATCGGCGCTGGACGGGTACAATCTCGTATCCAACTCCGACGCGCACTCCCCCGCCAACCTAGGGCGCGAGGCAACCATGTTTGAAACCGGCCTTTCCTACCCTGCCGTCCGCCGTGCGCTTGCCGAGCGCGACAGCAACGGCTGTCTGGGAACGATCGAATTCTTCCCCGAAGAGGGCAAGTACCACTTTGACGGGCACCGCAACTGCAAGGTTTGCCTAAAGCCGCCCGAAACGATCGCCAGGGACGGTATCTGCCCGGTTTGCGGTAAAAAGGTCACCGTCGGCGTGCTCCACCGCGTAGAAGCGTTGGCGGATCGGGAAGAGGGGTTCGTCCTGCCAAACGGCAAGCGGTTTGAAAGCATCGTACCCCTGCCGGAGACGATCGCCGCCTCCACGGGGGTGTCAGCTGGCAGTAAGAAGGTAGCGCAGCAGTACGAGGCGATGCTGCGCGAGATCGGGCCGGAATTCTTTATCCTGCGGGAAGCGCCGCTTTCAGAAATCGACGCTTGCGCCGGGCCGTGCGTCGCGGAAGGAATCCGGCGCATCCGCCATGGCGAGGTCGAGCCGGTCGCGGGCTTTGACGGACAGTACGGCTATGTGAAGGTGCTAAGCCCGGACGACATCGACCGCTTATCCGGCCAGGTTAGCCTGCTGCCGGATGGATTTGCGTCCCCTGCCCCCCAAAATAACGTGGACGGCTGGGACGAGGTACAGACGTCTCCCGTGGCCGAACGTGCGGAAATCCGGGTACAGGCGGTGGAATCCGGGAATCCTTATGGATTAAATGACGAGCAATGGCGGGCGGCCTCGTCTGAGGCGGCCTCCGTCGCGGTCATCGCGGGGCCGGGCACCGGTAAGACCCGCACGCTGGTCTACCGGATTGCCTATCTGGTCGAAACATGCGGCGTTTCCCCTTCCGATATCACCGCCGTGACCTTTACCAATAAGGCGGCAAACGAGATGCGTGAGCGTCTGATTGCAGAGCTTGGGGGAAAGCGGCCGGTGAAAAATATGAAGATTGGAACCTTCCATTCGATCTGCCTGAAGCTGCTGGAGGGCTGGGGCATAAAGGCGGTGATCGCGGACGCGCGCACGACGCTGTCCATCATGGAGGATGTTGTAAAGGGACGGTCAATAAAGGCACGGCAGGCTTTGGACAGGATTTCTAAAATAAAATGCGGGATGGCGGTGGAAGAAAGCGAGGAGTTGTGTGAAATACGTGAAGCGTATGACACACAGCTGAAACAATTTGGTGTGATGGATTATGACGACATTTTACTCGAAGCGCTGCGGCTTGGCGGGGAGACGGACGGACTGACCTTCCCCCACCTGCTGGTGGACGAGTTTCAGGACAGCAATGACGTGCAGTTCCGGCTGATCCGGCAATGGAGTCAAAAGAGTAAAAACGTTTTTATCATAGGAGACCCCGACCAGTCGATCTATGGCTTTCGCGGGGCGGATGCGCACTGCTTCGAACGTTTCTTTGAAAGCTATCCCGATACGGAACAAATCCGACTGGTGCAGAACTACCGTTCCACCCCCGAGATCATCCACAGCGCGCTGCCGGTTGTCGGCCGGAGCAGCGCCGAACTGCGGCCCAACCGCGAAAACGGCGCGGACGTGCGGCTGGTCGAGGCGGAAAGCCCGTTTTCTGAGGCGATTTTTATTGCCAAGGAGATCAACCGTCTGGTAGGAGGCGTCGACATGCTGGACGCGCACACGGCAAAAAAACGGGATAGTAAGGTGCGCGGATTGTCCGACATCGCCATCCTCTACCGCACCCACCGCCAGGCCGAGGTCATCGAGCACTGCCTGATTCAGGAGGGGATTCCCTACACGGTGGCGGGACAGGAGGATTTTTTGTCCGACCCGCAGGTGCGGGGCGCGGTTTCGTTCTTCCGCTTTTTGGAAACCCCCGGCGACCTGCTCTCCCTGCGGGAATGCCTCACGGCCGCCGGCATCCGCCCACAGGGGCAAAAAGCACTGGAGGAATATGATAAAACGCCTGAGATCGAGGCATTTGCCGCGCTTTGCAAACGGTTCGCGCCGCGTATCCAGTCCGAACCGCCGGCAACCCTTTTGGAGGAATGGCTGGATTGTAAAAACGATGGAACAGGAGAGACGGACGCAGGTAAAAACAGCGGCAAAGCAGTTGACCGTTTGGTCTCTATGGCGGTCATGCACAAAAGCATGGAGGAATTCCTCCAAACCATCGCGCTGGGGCGTGAAAGCGACCTGGTGCGAAGCGGCATGAGGAGCTATTCCCCTGACGCGGTCTCCCTTATGACCCTGCATGGTGCGAAGGGGCTGGAATTTCCGGTCGTATTTTTAAGCGGCGTGGCGGAGGGGTTGATCCCATACGAGAGCCGCGGGCGGGATTGTGACATAGGCGAGGAACGCCGGCTGTTTTATGTCGGCATGACCCGCGCACAGGATGAGCTTATTTTGCTCACCGGTCAGGAACCATCGCCCTTTTTGGATAACCTGCCGGAGCTGGTATTTTCCGAAGCGTTTCCCAAACGGGAAGAGGAACCAAACCAGATGAGTTTATTTGACTGAAATGACATATAATATGAAACATACAATAAATCAAACGGCGGCTTGCCGTGAAAGGCTGGCAGACATGAACCCACTTTGTGACGTGAATTACATCCGGCATCTGATGAAAAAATACAAGCTACAGTTCAATAAAAAATATGGACAGAATTTTTTGACTGACGAACAGATTTTAAATGATATTATTAACGCTTCCGGCCTTACACCAAACGATGGCGCACTCGAGATCGGCCCTGGGCTGGGCACGCTCACCTTCGCACTGGCGCAGGCGGCGGAGCAGGTGGTCGCCGTCGAGATCGACCGCGGGCTAGCGGCGGTTTTGGAAGATACCCTGTCCGCCTTTGATAACGTGACCATACTCCACCAGGATATTTTAAAGACCGACATCGATGCGCTGGTGGCCGGGCCGTTCGGCGGACGCGCGCCCTATGTGGTCGCCAACCTGCCCTATTACATCACCACGCCAATCATTATGGGACTGCTGGAATCCGGCATCCCGTTTCCGGCTATTGTGGTGATGATCCAAAAAGAGGTGGCACAGCGCATGATGGCATCTCCCGGCGGCAAGGAATACGGCGTGCTCAGCATCGCGGTACAGTTTTACGCGGACGCTGCAATCTGCCTCACGGTACCGCGCGGTTGTTTTATCCCCGCCCCGAACGTGGATTCGGCGGTCATCCGCCTTACGCCGCGTCCCCACCCAACCTGCCGCCCGAAGGATCCCGTCCTGTTTTTCAAGGCCGTGCGCGCGGCGTTTGGGCAGCGCCGTAAGACTCTGCTTAACGCCCTGAGTAACGCGGGATGCTTTTCGGCTTCCAAGCAGCAGATGGAGGAAATTTTGCGCGGTCTGGGTATGAATCCCGCCGCACGGGGAGAAACTTTATCAATGGAACAGTTCTGTCTGCTCTCTGATGCACTCGCAGAAGGTCAAAATCCACAAAAATAGATGGTTATACCAACAAATGTTTTATGCCTAAATTGTTAAATCCATCACAAAAGCGTTTGCATTTAACTGGATTTGTAGTATAATATAGGTTAGGTAATTTTAAAACTGTATCGGAAAGGGAAGGAGATTTTTGTATGACGAATAACAAGGCGGTATTGTCCTGGCTTGACGAAATGGTTAAGCTGACCACGCCGGACAACGTGGTATGGATAGACGGTTCCCAAGAACAGCTCGATGAGCTGCGCAAGATCGCTGTCGCGGACGGCACCCTGATCAAGCTCAACGAGGAAAAGCTTCCGGGCTGCTACCTGCACCGCACAGCGGAAAACGATGTGGCGCGTGTAGAGGACCGCACCTTCATCTGCACCAGCAAAAAAGAGGACGCGGGCCCCATCAACAACTGGATGGCTCCGGCGGACGCCTATGAAAAGCTCGGCAAGCTGTTCGCCGGCTCAATGAAGGGGCAGACAATGTATGTCATCCCATTTATCATGGGTGTACCGGGTTCCCCATTTGCCAAGGTTGGTATTGAGCTGACCGACAGCATCTATGTCGTGCTGAACATGGATATTATGACCAGAGCCGGAAAACAGGCGCTCGACGAGCTGGGTGACTCTGACGATTTCACCAAGTGCCTGCACGCAAGAAAAGACATCGATGCCGAAAACAGATATATCGTACATTTTCCGGAGGACAACACGATCTGGAGCGTCAACTCCGGTTACGGCGGCAACGTGCTGCTGGGTAAAAAGTGCTTAGCGCTTAGAATTGCAAGCTACCTTGGCCGCAAAGAGGGCTGGATGGCAGAGCATATGCTTATCCTCGGCCTGGAAAACCCGCAGGGCGAAGTAAAATACATCTGCGCCGCATTCCCGAGCGCGTGCGGTAAGACCAATCTGGCCATGCTGATCCCGCCGGAAGAGCTCAAGGGCTACAAGGTATGGACGGTCGGCGACGACATCTCCTGGCTGCGGATCGGGACGGACGGACGGCTGTGGGCTGTCAATCCGGAGGCCGGTTTCTTCGGCGTTGCGCCGGGCACCAGCACCAAGACCAACCCGAACGCCCTGGCGACCACTATGAGCAACACCATTTTTACAAACGTTGCGTTAAAGCCGGATAACACCGTTTGGTGGGAAGGACTCGACGGCGATGTGCCGCAGAGCGCAATTGATTGGAAGGGCAATCCCTGGACGCCGGATATGGGTACCAAAGCGGCCCATCCGAACTCCCGTTTCACCGCTCCTGCCGCGCAATGTCCGTGTATTTCACCGGAATTTGACAGCAAACAGGGCGTGCCGATCTCGGCAATCGTATTCGGCGGAAGGCGCGCAAAGACCGCCCCGCTGGTATACCAGTCCTTTAACTGGCAGCATGGCGTGTTTGTCGGTGCGACTATGGCTTCTGAAACAACGGCGGCTGCTGCCGGCGCGGTTGGCGT
>CABSMD010000050.1 GCA_902478725.1 uncultured Clostridia bacterium | reverse complement strand
GGCAACGCTCCCACACGGCAGGGCGTGATCCCGCTTGCATCTACCAGGCAGGGCACCTCGACACAGGCGTCGTCCGGCAGGTTGGTGATGCAGCCGTTGTTTAACAGATTGCCGCCGATCTTAAAGGGTACGTCGGTTTCGATCGCATCTATGATGCGCGCGGCATACTCGTGCGAACGTGTATGGGTAATATCCTTATTCGCTTTCAATTCCTCCACCAGCTTGCCCAGCTTTTCAATCTGGTCGATGCAGCGCCGCGGATATTCGTCCAACGGGATATTATAGCGTTCTATCAATTCCGGATATTTACTCTTAATAAAATAGGGATTGTACTCGGCATTGTGCTCGCTGGATTCGGTAATGTAATAGCCAAACTGCCGCATCAATTCCAGACGAACCATGTCCCCATGTTTTTCCTTATTCTTTTCCAACGCACGCCGCTTGATTTCAGGATAAAGATCCACCCCGTCCTTGGTAATCTCCAGCAGCCAGGCCATGTGGTTGATGCCCGCGATCTTCCATTGGACGCCTTCAGTCGGCATATCGAGCTCTTTCAACAGTCCACTGGCACACCCCTGTACACTGTGGCAAAGTCCAACGCTTCTGATCGGGCTGGCTTTTTGCATCGCACCGGTGATCATCGCCATGGGATTGGTGTAATTTAAAAAGTATGCTTGTGGACAAATTTCCTCCATATCGCGCAGAAACTCCAAAATGACTGGAATGGTGCGTAACGCACGGAAGATACCGCCGATTCCAAGGGTGTCGCCGATCGTTTGGCGCAGGCCATATTTTTTAGGAATCTCAAAATCAATGACGGTAGATGGCTCGTATCCACCTACCTGTATGGCGTTCACGACATAGTCCGCGCCCTTTAAAGCCTCACGGCGGTTCAGGTACGGCGTGATCTTGGCCCGTCCCTCATTGCAGTTTTTGTTGATTGCGGATACGATCATAAAGGAGTCGTTCAGCCTCTGCTCGTCAATGTCCACAAGCGCTATTTCTGATTCACACAGCGAAGGGGTCAGCATCGCGTCCCCCAATACGTTTTTGGCAAACACGGTACTGCCTGCCCCGATAAATACAATTTTAGGCATACCTCATACCTCCTCAATTTGATAGCCCCAGTGTACTATAAGGATTTTCCCATGTACATAGCTTATCCTTGCATTTTTATGTCTTATTATGGTATACTGTAGGCAGCTATTATGCCATATTACTACCGGAAAGGGAAAGGTCGGTCTTTGTTATGATACAGGTTTCCCACGAATCAAAGGCGTTTGATTTTTATATGTGTTATTGCGGAGAAGAAATCTGTGAACCCTCCCATGCATACGGTCCTTCAATTCGCGACCATCATATCATCCACTATGTGCTGAGGGGCAAAGGAAGTTTATCGATGAATGGATTGTCCTACCCCGTATGCCCCAGGCAGGGCTTCTTCATCCCCAAAAACGAGGTCGCCTTGTATCAGGCGGATGCCCACGAGCCCTGGCACTACATCTGGCTGGCTTTTTCCGGTGAGCGTTCCGATCACTATCTGCGGCAAGCCGGCCTTTCGGCCAGTTCTCCGGTGTTCACCTATCAAGGGGATGAACTGCAGAAATGCTTATACCGTCTGATTCCCTTTTATGGTGCAGACGGCCAGGAGGTAGAATGCAACGTACTCAGCGGGCTATACCATTTTTTCGCCCTTTTGATTGGGAACAATCCCCAAAGGCAGGCAGCCGGGCAGAATACACAGCAGCTTTATGTGCAAAAGGCGGCCGAATTTATGTACTACAACCTGCATATGAAACTCAAAATACCGGAAATAGCAGCGCATGTCGGGATCGATCCAAGCTACCTATGCAGTCTGTTCCGAAAATACATGGGACTATCGCCCGGCCAATACCTGCTGCACTTGAGGATACGCACAGCCACCCGCCTTTTGGAGAATCCGGGTCTGAGTATCGGGGATATTTCCCGTTCGGTTGGTTACACCGACCAGTTTACTTTTTCTAAAATATATAAAAAAATGACGGGCCACTCTCCTCTGCAAAAAAGAAAAATGCTGCTCTCCGGAAAACCGGGCAGCAGCAAAGAAAGACTTTAACGAATGCAACTAGTATGTACTTTATTCTTTCTTGTCATCTTGATAGACTAATTTCTCCAGCTTTTGATGCAGGACGCCAAACAGGTCAAACCTTCGAATGCCATTGCGGTAACCGATCCCGGCGGCCAGAGGCATCAACAGAAGCGAAACCAGCTTGGCATAGAACGCATCGTGCAGGAGGTAAAACACTCCCTGATACGCAACCATGTAGAGCTTGAACCAGGCCCATGGCTGTAAAATCTGTGGGAACACCCCGATGCAGAATAAAAACGCCGCCGGGACTATGTAAACGATCACGCCCGCGACCAACCCCTTAAACAAATAGGGCTTGCCCCCGGTACCTTCTTTCACGTCATTTTCACCGCAGCGGTAAGCATCGTTATAAGCCATCATCAGATAAAGCAAGATCACCAACGCGCTTAACAGGATATTCAGCCACGTAGTCTTCATGGTGAAGGTATTGGTCGCAAACAGGATAAACGACATGACGATCATAATCAGGGTAGACTGGAAGATACGCAGTGCCAGCCCCCATGTTCCAAGCGCACTTTTCATGATACCACCTCTTTTACTGTGCCGACATATGCCGGATTAAAAAATCTATGCCCTCGTCACCCCGGGCATATTCATGTGCACCGGCGTTGACCGCAAGCCTTACGCAGTCTCCTGCTCCCGCCGATTCATAAAATGCTTTTAACCGCAGAAACTCTGCTCTCCCCGCCTCACAATCGAATAAAGGATCGTTCCGGCCGATTTCGATATAAAGCGGCCGGGGACATATAAGCGCCCCGACCTCGGCATCCAAAAACCGTTCCGCGGCACCCGTCCAGGTCCAGTCCGTCCAGTCATAGCGGTACCTGCTGTTGAAAAAGCAGGAAGAGTAAGCCACCCGGATCCGCGTCTCCACCGCGGTGGTAAACAGGGTATAAAACCCGCCGTAGGACAGCCCTGTCATACCAAGCGTACCGGTATTCAGATCCGCACGGGTTTCGAGATAATCGATCCAACGCTGTATACCATAAATCTCAAGAGCCGTAATCGAGCCGCCAAGCTGCTTGAGCTGTCCGTCGACCTTTACACGGTCATAGCCCTTTCCAAATCGTCCTTTGCGCCACAGCAACAGCTGCGGTGACAGCAACGCCATCCCCCGCTTTAACAGGCGGCGTGTCATATCATTGTAATTAGAATCCGAAAAGAGATGAGCACACAATTCCGGTGTTCCCCCGCCCCCGTGCTGGATGATAGCAACCGGACACGGCTTCGCGCTACGCGGCAAAAAGAGCATGGCATAGTTTTTGAGTCCGCCCAGCACCGTCATTTGTAAACGGTAGATGACAGACAGCTCATCCTCCGCCACAAATGTTGCCGAAACCGAAGAAGCACAGTCATGCTCACAACGGTATTCCACCGGCTCGGTCAAAGGCCAACCAAGCATTTTTATAAAATCCTGCCGGTAGCGTTCCCTCTCCTGATTGATATCTGAGAAATAAGCGGCACGCCTTTGATCGGACACTGCACGCTGACGTTCCACCAGCTCTGAGATTCCGGAAAGATATTCGTTACGGTATCGGTTTCCGGCATTGGATTTTTCTTGGTATAACATAAAACCCTCTCCCTGTCCAGCTTAAAAAAACATCTTTAAAACACCCATACTAAGCGCTGTCACGACCGCGCCGGCTGTTACGACACCCATGAAAATCGGGAAGATACAGTCCTTAAAACGCATATCCAAAAAAGAAGCAATCAGAGCGCCCGTCCAAGCCCCCGTACCCGGCAATGGTACGGCAACGAATATAAACAGGCCCCATTTTAAATATCCTGCAATGCTGTCCGCTTTTTTCTTCGCCCGCCCTTCCAGCTTATGAACAATCGGCGCAAACAGCTTAGTCTTTTTCATCCATTCAAAGATCGGACGCAAAAACGCGATGATAAACGGGATTGGAAGCATGTTGCCCAACACGCTGATAATAAAAACAGTCACCCAGTCAAACCCCATCGAAATGCCGATTGGAATAGCAGCGCGCAGTTCAAGCACCGGCACCATCGCAATGGCGAAAATAGACAGTTGGTTACCGAACAGGTTAATCAGGAAATCTTGCATCGCTTGGATCATATACGCTCTCCTTTATCATACAGTGATTTTAATATTGTACAACAAAATGACGACGAATGCAATTATTTCTTTAAAATTGGTGACAGCTTTTTATAGATCAGAATCATGATAATCGAAAGAATCGCGCTTTTTATCATGTTAAACGGTAGGATGCCGAAGAAGATTAAGCTGTTGAGATTGCTGATTAATGGGTTTACCTTGCTGCCCATCTTGATGATGGTGTCCAGTTGAAAACCCGCTATGTACTGGTAGGCCGGCAACATGATAAAGTAGTTCGCCAGTGTGCCGACAACCGACATCACCACAGCACCTATGGTCACGGCGATAACGGCCCCCTTTTTCGATTTGTTGCGCTGATACAGGATGCCTGCCGTAAACACAAAAGCCGATGTGATCAAAACGTCGGCAAACTCCCCCACCCCAAGGTCAGGGCCAAAGCCGACCACCAGCAGCCGAAGTACATTTTTAAGCAGCACCACGCAAAAGCCCGCAAATGGATTGAGCGCGAAGGCCGCCAGCAGCGCGGTAATGTTGCTGAAGTCGAACTTCAAGAAGGTCGGCATGAACGGAATCGGGAATGACAGATAAGTCATTAATACCGCTCCGATCGCACCCAACAATGCAATTTTGACCGTGGTTTTCAATCCTTTTTTCATAAAAATACCCCCTAAAATTTTTATCTATTTCAATAAAAAAATCCCTGCACAAAAAAGACAGGGATTTTCTCTCTTCTTCCATCCAGACTGAATGCACAAGGCATAACACTGTCGGTCCAGGAATTGCATCACTAGGACGCGCACCTGGTCTGCCCGAAGGCTCGCGGACTTTACCGCCGGTAAGGATTTTCACCATTCCCTGAAGATTTGCTCCATTTAGAACCATTTTATTCAACTGTTCTATTTTTTATATCGTTGCAAGCTATTTTTCCGATATAATTTGATAGAATTCCTCCAGCACCATATCGTGCTTCTGGCACTCAAACGCAATGGCCTTGCCGATGTAGCGCATGTGCCACCATTCGCCGGGGTAACCCGTAACCCCTTCCATTCCCTCCGGATAACGAAGCAACAAACCGTATTTATAGGAATTCTGTCGAATCCACGCCGCCTCAGAAGAGTTGGCATAAGCAACGTCCAGCGCCTTTTGGGAACCGACGACATCCAATGCAAGTCCGGTCTGATGCTCACTCGCGCCCGGAGGCGCAACATAGATGTCCGACCCGTCCCCGTAAATGAAGGTCTGAGTCTTATAGCTACGGTAACCGGAATTGGTATAGAGGGTAATGCCGCTGTTCTCAGCCGCCTCAAAAAGCACCTTCATTGCATTGTACATCACGGCCCTCAATTGTACGTTGCCGGTTGTGGTGGGAAGTTCATCGGTATTTACCAATTCCGGCGTGTAGCTTTCGTTCAACACATGGGAACGGTTGATTAGGGCGAAATCAGAATTGACATCGTCCATCAGCTTCTTTACCTCAGCACAGTTTTTCCTGTTATAAATGAAATAATCAGTATCCACCAAACGCTCGACCATCGGCCGTTCTTCCGATTTTGCGACCTCGGCCAATATTGCCTCATCGTCCGCCGTGCGCTTCTCCTGCGGGATCACACCGTAAATCAAAGCGGATTTCCGGTCGAACACACCTTTTTTAATCAGCTGCTCCGCAAGGGTAAAGCCTTCTCCCTTTACATTGCTATGTAACGCAGCAAACGAGACTTCCAGCATGACTCCTCTTGAAAATTCTTCCTGCTGAAATTCCTTAAGCTTATTCTTACTCAGCAATCCGATCTTTACAGCATACTCCGGTGCATCATTCCAGGTAAAGTCGCCCCCCTCCGCATCGCTGTAACCCAGCACACGCATAATGAAGGTAAGGTAAGATTTCAAATCCAGTTGCTGAGAGGGAGAAAAAAGGGTATTGCTGATTCCTTTTACAAGATTTTGATTGTATACAAAATTGATATATCCTTCCGCCCAGGTCGGCACATCGGTGAAGGAATGCTGCTTCGGCTGGGACTTTACATTGCGTTCCCCACCCGCCATTCTGGTCAGCATGACCGCGCCTTCCGCCCGGGTTGGCTGACGTTCCAGTTCAAATCCACTGGGCGAACCATCCAATAGCTTAAGTCCAAACAACGCATAGACCTGCTCGAGCCGGTCGGTTTTCCAAACAGACTCATCCGCCTTTTTTTCCTTCGCGAAATCCGCTATTTGATACACAACCACGGAAGCGACCGCCACCAATAATAACAATCCAAATGCCAATAGCTTTTTTTTATTCATAATTCGCTTCTCCATTTTTAATAAAGAACTGCTCGTACCAGATCAGGAAGGTAAACACCGTCCAAATCTTACGGCTATTGTCCTTTTTCCCATTTTTATGTTCGTCTAGCAACGTAACCAATTGATCGGTTTTAAAATACTGCTTTGCCACATCATTGGTAAAATATTCCCTTACATATTGATAGTACTTTTCCTCCCGCAGCCAGACCCGCGTCGGCACAGGAAAGCCTAGCTTTTTCTTATTCGCTGTCTCAGGCGGCATGGCGCGCAGTGCTGCTTTTCGCAGGGCATATTTCGTATTCTCACTGTTGACACGATAATGAAGCGGTATCCGTGCTGCAAGCTTCATGATCTCCTTATCCAAAAACGGGACGCGGAGCTCCAGTGAATTTGCCATGCTCATTTTATCCGCCTTTAACAATATGTCCCCCGCCATCCACATATGGATGTCGAGGTACTGCATCTTGGTCACCTTATCCTTCCCTGCTACCTTGTCATAATAGGGCTTGGTCAGCGCTTGCGGAGAAGGGGCATCGGTCGTAATGCTCAAAAGCTGCTTGCGTTCCTTCTCGCTGAACATGTTGGCATTACCGATAAACCATTCCTCAAGATCCTTGCCCCGGCGGACCAGGAAATTCAACCCCCGCACCTGCGGGAACAGGGAGGCCACTTTGCCAATGGCGCGGCGCAGGAATCGCGGCAACTTATAATACCCCGGCAGGTCAAGCGGCTCCTTATAGATGTTGTAGCCGCCAAAAATTTCGTCAGCACCCTCTCCGGACAGCACCACCTTCAGAGATTCCGAAGCAATGTTACAGACGAAATAAAGCGCAACCGCCGCCGGATCGGCCAGAGGCTCGTCCATATGGTACTGTACTTTGGGAAGTACCGCCCAGAACTCCTCCGGCGTGATGACCTTGCTGATATTCTCCACATGGATATAGTCGGCAAGCTCTTTGGCATAGCTGATCTCATTATATTTCTCATTGGCAAACCCAACAGTAAAGGTCTTGTCCACATTGGCACGGCAAGCGACATAGCTCGAATCCACACCGCTGGACAGGAAGGAGCCTACCTCCACGTCGCTGATTTTATGCGCCTCAACAGAATCGTCAAACGTCTCGCTGACCGCGTCTACCCAATCCTCTAACGTTTTTCCTTCCTCCGCTTCAAATACCGGCTCCCAATAGCGTTGGATGGTCATACCTTCCTTTCCATAACGGAACCAATGGGCAGGGGGCAGCTTATACACATTCTGGAAAAAAGTTTCCTCGGTAGCGGAATACTGAAACGAGAGATAGCTCTCCAGCGCGGCGGTATTCAATTCCTTATGAAACGCCGGGTGCGGCAAAAACGCCTTAATCTCGGAGCCAAACAGGAAACAGCCACCCATCTTTGCATAGTATAACGGTTTGATCCCGAAATAATCCCGTGCGCCGAACAGCTTCCCGCTTTTGGTATCCCAGATCACAAAGGAAAACATGCCGCGCAGCTTATTGAGTAATTTTTCGTGGTATTCCTCATAGCCATGCAGCAATACCTCCGAATCGCTCTGCGTAGCAAACTGGTGCCCGCACGAAACCAATTCCTCCCGCAGCTGTTGGTAGTTATAAATCTCCCCATTGAAAACCAGCACCAGCGAACGGTCTTCGTTGAACAAGGGCTGCTGCCCATGCTCTAAATCAATAATGCTCAAACGCCGGAACCCCAGCGCAATGGCATCATCAATATAATCCCCCTGCGCATCCGGGCCGCGATGAGCAATTTTGTCCATCATCTTCCCCAAGACGACCTTTGCATCTTCCAGTTCATTTGTAAATCCTACAAAACCACACATATATTGTTACCTTTCTGATACTCTAATATAGACAAACCCGTAGAAACCAAAGTTGTTTACCATATTTCATCGTTCTACTGCTTTAAGCCATTCCCTTTTCTTTCGTTCGTTACCTTTTACCGACAGGTAATTTTTGTTGAAAAGTGAATTGCCTATATTATATCACGACAATCTTTCATAATCAATAGTTACTGGCGGAATATTGCAATTTTTGTCGATTTTAATCAAAGACATTGTTGGGCGTAACCGTCTCATTTTTTCGATAGACCGACAGATTCCTCTCTACATCATAGGTGGCAAGAAAAATATCCTTGAGGGCGATTTTTTGCTCTTTAAGCTGCTTTCTAAGCCAAGTTTCCTCCTTGGAGACATGTGCAAGGTTATGGTACATGATATTCCCGTCAATGATCAGGTTGGCAGTCAGCCCTACCTGCGAGAGTGGCAGTTTCATATCCTGTGCAACAATCGGCTGGTTTTCGGCAGTAGGCATCAGTGAGAGCTTGCCATTGGGCTCAATAATGATATATTCCAGCTCTGAAAGGTTAAAATAGCCGTTCACCCGGCATTCGCTGAGCAATTCGTTTAAATCATATTTTGCGCGTTTTAAGTTTTTCTCGATGATTTTACCATGCTGAAGCAAAATGAGAGGCGCGCCCGTAAACAAGCGACGGGCCTTAATGCTTTTGAGCGACAGCACCGAAATCATTGTTGCAGCCCCTGCGTAAACCGCCATGGCTACCAGACCATGCAGGTATTCGGCATCCCGATTTAAGACCATTTCTGAGGCCAGTGAACCGATACTGATCCCAATGATATAATCAAAAAGAGTCAGCTGCGAGATTTGTTTCCGGCCCATCAGCTTGGTAAACAGGAACAGAACCACCAGTGAGAAAATGCCGCGGAGGAAAACATCCAATATTTCTATGACTTCATCCATATTGATACACATCCTTTCTTCATCCGTTTAGTATATCCCGTAAAAACCGCGAATAAACCCTTGACGCGCTTTTTAAAATCGGATACAATGGGGGAAAACATTAGGAGGTGTTGAGATGGAATTTATCCGTCAATTGCTGCAAAACGAGGTGTGGAACAAGGTAATCGTTTCTGCCTTTTTACTTATCGTTACTCTTATCGCCGCCAAGCTGTTAAGCGGTATCCTAAAACGCATGGCTAACAGCGAACGGTTCAACTCCACTTTTCTTTTGCTTTTGCGCAAAATTGTGACAGTTGTCGTTATCGCGCTGGGTATCTGTTTTATTCTATTGCAGTTTGAACCGTTTAAAAAATTTATTCTTTCCCTTCTGGCAGGCTCCAGCCTGCTGGTACTGATTCTGGGATTCGCCGCGCAGGAAGCGACCGCGAACCTGGTCAGCGGGGTGTTTATTTCGCTGTTTAAGCCGTTTGGGATCGGAGACCGGATTAAGCTGTCCGACAAGCAGATCGACGGGGTGGTAGAGGATATCTCCCTGCGCCACACCATCATCCGCACCTTTGAAAACACCCGTATTGTAGTGCCCAACTCGGTCTTAAACAGCGCAGTAATCGAAAATGTCAATTTCGGCGAGGACAAGGTCTGTACCTATCTGGATATTGGAATCAGTTATGACGCAGACATTGAAAAAGCAATCGGGATTGTGACAGAAGAGGCGGTTTCCCACAAGGATTTCTATGACAACCGTACCGAGGAGCAACGTCAGGAAAACGCCCCGCCCATTACTGTCCGGGTTGTCAACCTGGGGGATTACACCGTACAGATACGGGCATTTATCTGGGCCAAGAGCGCGCTGAGTGGCGCCGCTATGTGCAGCGACCTGCGTATTCGCATCAAACAACGGTTCGATCGGGAGGGGATCGAAATCCCCTACCCTTATCATAACATTATCATGAAGGAAAACAAATAAAGGGGGAATTGAAATGGCGATTCTATTTCATGAAAAGGAAGGAATCTTCCATCTGCAGGCCGGAGATTCCAGCTATGTGATGAAGCTGTATAAAAAAGGGTATCTGAGCCATGTCTACTGGGGAAAGCGGCTGCGTTCCTCCAACCTGTCCTACGCGCTTCGGACGATCAAGGGCGTATGGGAGACCAACCACGATCCGGAGGATAAGACCTATTCCCTCGACCTTCTGCCGATGGAGTACCCATCCTACGGCAGCACCGACCTGCGCCATCCGTCATACCAGGTGCGCTTGGAAAACGGTTCAACCATCACCGACCTGCGGTATGTATCTCACAAAATCTCCGCGGGTAAGCCGAAGCTTTCCGGCCTGCCGGCCACCTACACCGAACAGGATAACGAAGCACAAACGCTTACGATTGAATTGTCGGACACGGTTTGCGGACTGCGCGTGTTTTTGGACTATACCGCTTATGAGAAACAAAATGTGATTACCCGTTCGGTGCGGTTGGAAAACCAGAGCAATGAAGATTTGACCTTGCTGCGCGCCCTGTCCGCCTGCGTAGATTTTGAAGGGAAGGATTTTACAATGCTGTCGCTCTCGGGCGGGTACGCCCGCGAACGCTATCCCTTGACAGCCCCGTTGACACAAGGAATTCACGCGGTCGAGAGCCGGCGCGGGAACAGCAGCCACCAACACAACCCATTTTTAGCACTGCTGCGCGGCAACGCCGACGAGAACCATGGCGAGGTCTATGGTTTCAGCCTTGTTTACAGCGGCAACTTTGCCGCCACCGCCGAGGTAACCCATTACAACAACACCCGTGTAACGGTCGGTATCAACCCGTTTGACTTTTCCTGGCTGCTTACTCCCGGTGAATCCTTCCAGACACCGGAGGTGGTCATGGTCTATTCTCCCGATGGTATCACAGGAATGTCCCATACCTATCACGACCTGTACCGCAGCCGGCTGTGCCGGGGACAGTTCCGCGATCAGGTGCGTCCCATCCTGGTCAATAACTGGGAGGGAACCGGGATGCGGTTTGACGAGCAGAAACTGCTGGGAATCGCCCGCGTGGGGGCTGAACTTGGCGCGGAGCTGTTTGTTCTGGATGACGGCTGGTTCGGCAAACGAAACCAGGACAACTGCTCTTTGGGTGACTGGGTGGTCAATAGCGAAAAAATTCACGGCGGGCTGGAACCGCTTGTGAGCGAGATTAATAAATCAGGAATGGAATTTGGGCTGTGGTTTGAGCCGGAGATGGTGTCGCCCGACAGCGATCTCTACCGCACACACCCCGACTGGTGCCTGCACGTGCCCAACCGGACGCGCTCGGAGGAACGCAACCAGTTGATATTGGACTTTTCCCGCCCTGAAGTAGTGGACGCAATCTTTGAGATGATGAGTAAGATACTGACCAGCGCGAACATCACCTATGTTAAATGGGACATGAACCGGAACATGAGCGAGATCGGTTCCGCCGCGCTGCCGCCAAATCGCCAGCGTGAAACAGCCCACCGTTACATACTTGGATTATACCGGCTGATGGAAGAGCTGAACGCCCGCTTCCCTCACATCCTGTTTGAGGGCTGCGCCGGCGGAGGAGGAAGGTTCGATCCGGGTATTTTGTATTATATGCCCCAGATCTGGACCAGCGACGACACCGACGCGTATGAACGCACCAAAATCCAGTATGGAACCAGTATTGTTTACCCGCCCATCACCATGGGTGCACATGTCGCCGCCTGCCACGGGCGAATCACCCCGCTTTCCACCCGCGGCAACGTGGCCATGTCAGGAAATTTAGGCTATGAGCTGGATCTGACCAAAATTTCAGAAGAGGAAAAGGAAGCTATGCGCCAGCAGGTGGCGCTCTATAAGGAAATACGCCAAACCGTTCAGTTTGGTGATTTCTACCGGATTGTCAGCCCGTTTGACGAGCAGGGCGAGACGGGCTGGATTATGGTCAGCAAGGATAAAGGCGAGGCATTTGCCGTTTATGTGCATTCCCTCAACCGCCCGACCCAGTATCCCTTCTTTTTCCGCTTGAAGGGGCTGGATCCCTCTGCCGATTATATGGTTGACGGCGAGGTTTACGGCGGTGACGAGCTGATGCAGATCGGTCTTACGCTCCCACCGAACCGGCAGGATTTTAGCAGTCATTCCTGGGTGATTCGGAAACGATAAAAAACAGTCTAATTGTTTGAGCAAAACAAATCTCATTCTGCGAGGTTACTATGGATTTTGAAGAGGTAGTATTGAAAAGGCGCTCTGTCAGAAAATTCAAAGATATTCCTATCTCGGAAGAAGTCATAGATAAAATGCTATTGATGGCGCAGGCCGCCCCCTCCGCGGGCAATGGGCAGAACCATCTATTCGGCATTATCCGCGACGGTAAAACAAAGCATGACCTGGCAAAAGCGGCCGGCAACCAGATGTGGATTGCCGGCGCGCCGGTTGTGATCGCTTGCTGTGCAAGAATGGATGAGGATTTTAATCAGCTTCCGGAGGATGATTTTGGCTTACAGGTTGACCGGCTCAGGTGGGGAAAATCATTTTTGGAATACTTAACGAATTATCCAAACTGGAATGACGTCGCTGCTGTGTTTGCGAACGCCACTCCATTAATCCCTGCCGAGCATATGCTTCTTACGGCGGTTTCATATGGGGTGTCGGGGTGTTTTGTAGGT
>CABSMD010000049.1 GCA_902478725.1 uncultured Clostridia bacterium | reverse complement strand
ATCGGAGTGTGTCTACATGACATTGCGTCATCTGGAGATTTTCAAAGCGGTATCCGAAACCCAAAATTTTACCAGGGCGGCGGCAAGGCTTTACATTACACAATCTGCGGTCTCCCATGCCATTCGGGAACTGGAGGAACAGGCGGGTACACCCCTGTTTGACCGGCTTTCCAAAAGCGTTCATCTGACCCGTAGTGGGGAAATGCTGTTGGAGGAGATCATCCCTATCCTGTCTGCCTGTTCGTTATTGGAGTCCCACATCGGGCGCTTGGAGACACAAGCGCCAATCCACGTTGTCTCAAGTATTACCATTGCCAACTTTTTTCTTCCTGCCCTGCTGCGGGATTTTTATAGCAAATACCCCGATACTTCTGTACAGGTAGAGGTGATGCGTGCTTCCGCCGCGATGGAGACGCTCAGGCAAGGGAAGGCGGACATCGCCCTGATCGAGGGGGGAGTGCCCCAGGATCCGTTTCGTTCTTTGGTATTTGGTTCCTGTCGCTTAAAAATAGTGTGTGCACCGGATTATCCGGTATCCAGCGCAGAGCTAAGCGTTGAAGAATTTTGTGCCGAAAAACTGCTTTTGCGGGAGAAGGGGAGTGCGATTCGGGATACCTTAGACAGCGCGTTGTATCTTTTGGGCTATACCGCCCATCCGCATTGGTGCAGTGTCAATTCTTCTGCGTTGATCGCGGCGGCGAAAGCGGGGCTGGGGATTGCTGTTTTAGCCGACGCCCTGGTAGAAGATGACTTGGCACAGAAGCGTTTAAGGGCGCTTACGGTTGCTGAACTGGCGTTGAAAAATAACCTGGTTGCCGTATGGCACAGGGAGAAATTCCTTTCAGCGTCTCTTTCGGCGCTGCTCTCTCTGATTCAGGATTCAAAATCCTGAATATTATTTTTCCCGAATAGTTTGCATGAAAAGGCTTGTAGCCCGGTAAATTAATGGTATAATAAAAGATAAAGCTATATAAAAAATACATAGGGCGAAATGAGGTGTGTGTATGGCAATCAATAAGGTGGTGCGGGCCGCGCTCAAGGCGCTTTCTTATCCGGATATCGATGTAAAGAGGAACTATAGGCTGGTGCGCCAGGTGATCAATGTGACGCACTACCATTATTTCAAGCCCTTTTATGAGGCGTGGGATCATACGGTGAGCTTTGGCGGACATGATATTCCTGTACGAATCTTTAGTCCGCCGGACCGAGAGGCTTGCCCGGTTCTGCTCTTTTTTCATGGGGGCGGCTGGGTGACCGGGAACATCGACAGCTATGACAAGGTTTGCACCAATATGGCCCGCCTGACCGGGCACGTCGTGGTTTCGGTGGATTACCAGCTCGCGCCGGAGCACCGCTTTCCGGCGGCGCTCAACGACTGCTATGCTGTGGCATGCGAGATCTTTCATAACCGGGAATTGTTCCACATCCCGCCGGAGCGGATCACCCTGATCGGGGACAGCGCGGGCGGGAACCTGGCCGCCGCCCTGTCATTGATGGCGCGGGACAGGGGCGAATTTTTGCCTGCCAAACAGATTTTGATTTACCCTTCCACCTATCACGATCACAGCGAATATTCGCCGTTTACTTCCATCCGGGAGAACGGCACCGATTATCTGCTTACCTCCAAGCGGATTTGTGATTACATGGAGCTTTACAAATACAGCGACGCCGATTACCACAACCCCTATTTCGCGCCACTTTTGGCGGACGATTTTGCAAATCAGCCGGACACCTTGATTATCACAGCAGAATACGACCCCCTGCGCGACGAGGGGGAAATGTATGGCAAAAAGCTGTCTGAGGCCGGAAATTATGTGGAAGTGCATCGGATTGCCGACGCGTTGCATGGATTCTTCTCCCTCCCGGTCAGCTTTTCGCAGGTGAAGGAATGCTATCAGATCATAAACCGATTTTTGAGCAGGGGGCCTATCAGTGAGGAAAAATAAGCAATGGACGAGGCTTGACAACGCGGCTAAGATTTTTCCCGCGGCGAGCACCAAGAGCGATACCAAGGTGTTCCGCTTTGCTTGCGAGCTTTATGAGAAGGTGGAACAGGATGCTTTGCAGCGGGCCACCGAGATGACGCTTGCGCAGTTCCCGCCGTTTCAAGCGGTGATGAAGCGGGGATTGTTTTGGTATTATTTGGAAACAAGTGACATTCGTCCGGTGGTCAGAGAAGAAAACCGCCCGCCGTGCAGCTCGATGTATAACCGCAATGTCAGAACTCTGCTGTTTGAGGTCAGCTATTTCCATAACAGGATCAATCTTGAGGTTTATCACGCCCTCACCGATGGTACGGGTGCGCTGCAATTTTTACGGGTTCTGGTATACCATTATCTGCGGTTGAAACACCCAGAGCTTAGGGATGTTTCGATCCAATATGACGCCTCGTTTGAGCAGAAGATGGACGATAGCTTTCGCAAATATTACAGCGACCAGAAAAAGCCGAAAAAAGAAATCGAAAAAAAGGCATATCAACTAAAGGGGGCACGTATTTCCGAAAACCGTACCAGTGTGATCGAAGGCACGATGCCGGTCAAATCCGTGCTTGCAAAAGCACACCAAAAGCAAGCGACTCTGACGACCTTTTTAGCAGGTATCTTTTTATGTTCCGTTGGGGAAGGTATGGCGGTACGCGACCGCCGCCGCCCGGTAGTCGTGACGGTGCCGGTCAACCTGAGAAATTATTTCCCCTCCGAATCGGTGCGGAATTTTTTCAGTATCATCAACGTTGGATACGATTTTAAAAACCGCATTGGTACGCTCGAGGACGTGATATCTGAGGTGAACGCCGCCTTCCGCCGTGAATTGACGCCACTTCGCCTGGAGGGGCGTTTGAACTCGCTTGGCTCGATCGAACGGAACATCTTTGCAAGGATCACACCGCTTTTTCTCAAGGATGTCGTACTGCGGATTGCACATGATATTTCGGCAATGGGAGCGTCCGTCTCGCTGTCCAATATCGGCAAGGTCGATATACCGGAGGAACTCAAGCCCTATATCCGGCTGTTCGACGTGTTTGTCAGCACCAACAAGCTGCAGGCCTGTATATGCTCCTTTGAGGAGACTTTAACAGTAAGCTTTACCTCTTCGTTTGTCAGTACGGATATTCAACGGCGTTTTTTCCGAACGCTGACCGACATGGGTATTCCGGTAGAGATTACGACCAACCAGCAGGAGGAATAGGAGGAATGAAGCTTGAAATATTGTGAAAACTGTAAAACAACTGTGCGGGGCGGACGGACGATCTGCCCTTTGTGCCAGGGCCCTTTACGGGATGCAGGGACTGACACGGAGGAGATCTTTCCGGCTGTCCCCACCGTTTACAGCCAGTTCGGGCTGTTTTTCCGCCTTTTGATCCTGGCATCGGTCGGGGCGTCGGTCATCTCGCTTGCGGTCAATATTATGATTCCGACAAAGGTGTTCTGGGCGGCCTTTGTCGTCGCGGGAATCGGCTGTATGTGGCTGAGTCTGGCATTTGCTCTGCATAAATGGCGGAATATTCCGAAGAATATGATTTATCAGGTTGTAATCTTGTCCCTCCTGGCTGTTGTTTGGGACCGGTTTACCGGCTGGCACGGCTGGTCGCTGGATTATGTCATCCCAATTCTTTGTGTTACGGCTATGGTTTCCATGTCGGCCATTGCCAAGGTCATGCGCCTGCATTTTGAAGATTATCTGATCTACCTTCTATTGTTTGCCCTGTTTGGCATTGTACCGTTGGTTTTTTTCTTTACGGGATTGCTTCGTGTTGCCTATCCCACACTGATCTGCGTTGCGGTAAGCATCATCGCGCTGACCGCTCTGTTGGTGTTTGAGGGGCGCAATATTCGTCTGGAATTGAAACGCCGGCTCCATCTGTAAGGCTACATAACGGAAAGGGAGCGTGGACATGGAAAAAATAGTGTTAAAAAATAACGGTGATTTGGGAAAGACAGTCTATTTCGGCGGGGATGTCATTACCATGGAGCCGGGAGAATCGCCGCAGCACGGAAAGTCACCAGACAGGCACTCACACGGCGGGTTGCCGTATAACAGACAGTCGCAGTCCGGACAACCGCAGGCAGTGCTGGTGGTGGATGGGATCATACAATATGTTGGGTCGAAGGAGGAGGCTGTGCGGCTCGCGGGAGCCGGCGCGTCCATGGTGGATCTTGACGGCGCCGCGCTGCTGCCGGCTTTTATTGATTCACACAGCCACATCACAGCATTTGCCAACACGCTGGGGTTGGTTGACCTGACCGGCGCGAAGAATTTTGAAGATATGATTCAAAAGCTGCGGACATTTGCCGATGAGAGAAAGCCCGATGAATGGGTGATCGGGTTTGGATACGATCATAATTTTTTGTCCGAGAAGCGGCATCCTGACAAAACGGTGTTGGATCGGGCAGTTTTGGGTCATCCGGTACTGGTTACCCATGCCTCGGGGCATATGGGGGTGGCGAATTCCGCTGGTCTGCTTCGCCTCGGCATCGGAAAGGAAACAAAGGCGCCCGGCGGAGGGCGGATCGGAAGGATGAAAGACGGGGCGCCGGACGGCTACTTGGAAGAGACGGCATTTACAACGTATTCCGCACGCATTCCACAGCCGGACAGGGAGCAGCTTTGCAGGCAGATGGAGCTTGCACAGCAGCAATACCTGCAATATGGAATCACCACTGTTCAGGATGGACTGACCCGTGAAAAGGAGCTGCCGCTTTTGCTGGACATGGCGCGGGAGCACCGGTTACTGGTGGACACGGTCAGCTATATCGACTTAAACGGGAACAGGGAGCTGTTGGAACAAAACCGGGGATACTTGAAAGACTATCAAAACCGCCTGAAAATCGGCGGGTACAAGATTTTTTTGGACGGCTCCCCGCAGGGGAGAACCGCTTGGATGTCAAAGCCGTATCAGGACAGCCCTGATGGGTATTGCGGCTATCCGATCTACGATGATGAGCAGGTAGAGGCGTTTTTACAAACGGCGGTCACGCAGGGAATTCAGATTTTGGCGCACTGCAACGGCGACGCGGCAGCGGAACAGCTGATACGCTGTTATGAGAGGGTAATCAAAAAGCAAGCGCCGATCCGTCCCGTTATGATACACGCGCAGCTGGTTCGCCCGGATCAGTTGAAACGCATGGCGGCTTTGGACATGGTCGCCTCCTTTTTTACCGCGCATACCTATTACTGGGGGGATATCCACCGTCAGAATTTCGGGGAGGAACGCGCTAACGCAATCAGCCCTGCCCGTTCTGCACAGGAGGCGGGTGTGGTGTATACCTTCCACCAGGACACCCCTGTGATCCACCCGGATATGATGCAAACCGTTTGGTGCGCGGTAAACCGGATCAGCAAATCCGGCCGGGTAATGGGAGAGGGGGAACGGATCACGCCGTATGAGGCACTGCAGGCGGTCACAATTCATGCGGCATACCAGTATTTTGAAGAGGGGCGGAAGGGATCGATCCGACCCGGTAAGCTGGCCGATCTGGTAGTACTCGAACGCAATCCGCTGACCACCGATCCGATGGAGTTGGACAGGATTTCAGTATTGCAAACCATAAAAGAGGGGCGTGTCATGTATCAAAGGTAAAAGAAATATTTTACTTTTTGATAAAATTCCTGTATAATAGATATTATTTGAGCTTTGGGGGATACCGATGGGAAGAAAACGATCACTTCAAATATTAGAGGACAGCAAGCTGTTTTCCGCCGTGCGCAATGGCCTGGTGCTTGCCACTCCTGCCATTACCTGTGGTTCGATCGCCCTGCTCCTGCTCAGCATTCCGATACCGGCCTATCAGCAATTTTTGCAGCGGTTTGGCGTTTTTTCTGATATCTTGACGCTGATTCATGGTGCGACGTTAGGGATGATCTCCCTGCTCCTTCTGCTGACGATCAGCTATAGCTATGAACAACTGTATTTAACGCACACCACCGGCATTTGTCCGGTCGTGAGCCTGTGTGCCTATATCGCGTTTGCCTCGAACGGAGCGCACGGATTCGATCACACGATTTTTCAAAGCACATGGCTGTTTAACGCCATTGTAGTGGCGCTTCTCTCTTCGGCCCTGTTTCGCCTGTTTCACCGTGTTATGAAGCGGTACAGGCTGGTCCGTGAGCTGGGCGCCGGTTTTGGCGGTATGGTTTCGTCAATCGTCCCTGCCTGTTTGGTAGTGCTGTTATTCGCGTGTTTGAATATCCTGCTTACCAACGCTTATGGCGGGCCGAATTTTCAGCTGATTTTATCAGACGCGGTGACCGGTCTGTTCACCCGCCTGGGCAGGAACATAGGCAGCGGGCTTTTGTTTGTTCTTTTGCTGCATATTATGTGGTTCTTTGGCATCCACGGCGGAAACGTGCTCGACGAGGCGGCCAAGACCGTGTTTGGAAGCGGAATCGACGTAAATATGCACCTTGTTCAGGCTGGCGCGGCACCAACCCAGATCGTGACCAAGACCTTTTTTGACACCTTCATCTTTTTCGGCGGCTGTGGGGCACTGCTTTGCCTGGTGGTCGCAATCTTTATCGCGGAAAAGCGCAAGAGTGTCCGCGGGCTGACCAAGATTGCCACACTGCCGGTTTTATTCAACATGAATGAGCTGATGGTTTTTGGAATACCCGTTGTATTTAACCCAAACTATATGATTCCGTTTATTTTTACGCCACTCGTACTTACGCTGGTCAGCTTTCTGGCGATGGCTGCGGGGCTTGTGCCCCTTACCACCCAGGAGGTCGCCTGGACGACGCCGATCTTTTTAAGCGGGTATGCTGCGACGGGGTCGGTTGCCGGAAGCGTCCTGCAGCTTGTCAATCTGGCGGTTGGCACGGCGATTTACCTCCCGTTTGTCAGGCGGGCACAAAAACGGCATCTGGCAACGGTGAAAAAGAGGGTTGCGGCATTGACCGATGTGGTCGTCCAATGTGAAAAGAGGGGAGAAAGGCCGGCGCTGTTAAGCGAGACAGCAGAGCTTTCCTCCATGGCCAAGGTGATGATGAGCGATTTGAGGAACGCTCTCGATCATAAGCGGATTGACCTCTTTTACCAGCCCCATGTCAACTCCGACGGACGTACCATAGGGGCGGAAGCGCTGATGCGGTGGAGATATGAGACAGGAGAATTTATCTATCCGCCGCTGGTGATCGCGCTGGCGGAGGAGGCCGGGATTTTATACAATCTTGAACATTATGTGCTGGAACGGGCTTGCGAGAACCTCAAAAAGCTGGAGGCGGCTTTGCAAAGACCGGTGCATATCTCGGTCAACATCAGCGCGAACCAGCTCAACCGTCCGGACGTTGTATCCGACATTCGCGAACTGGTCGAGCGTCACCAGATCAAGCCTGACTCCCTGGGGCTGGAGCTGACCGAACAAACCGCGCTTTCCTGCAGCGAATCCGCCATCGGCAGACTGATGGAAATCAGAAAGCTGGGCGTCTGGATTATTCTGGACGATTTCGGGATGGGGCACAGTTCCATGATGTATCTGCAAAATCACCAGTTTGACATGGTTAAGCTGGATGGTTCTTTGATTCGTGAGATTCAGGACAACGAACGGTCGCGGGAAATTGTTTCCACCATTATACGTTTGAGCGGGTCGCTTCATTTTCGGGTGATGGCGGAGTTTGTGGAAACGAAAGAACAGCAAAAATTATTGCAGGAGATGGGCTGCTGTTATTATCAGGGCTACCTTTTCAGCCCGGCCATACCGTTTGAACGGTATATGGAGTATTTAAAATCACATTCCTGACGGCAATGGGGGGGTATCATGATTCGGCTTTTGATCCGGCGGTTTGTTCCGGACTACGAAAATGTCAATGAAACAAAGGTGCGGGAACGCTATGGTATTTTAGGAGGAATCTTAGGCGTTCTTTGTAATTTGGTATTGTTTGCGGTCAAGGTCTGTATCGGATGGCTGATGAACAGTATCGCAATATTATCCGACGGGTTCAACAACCTCTCGGATATGGGCTCTTCGCTGGTTACGGTGTTCGGGTTTATCATCAGCGGCCGAAAGCCGGACCGGGAGCATCCGTTCGGCCACGGGCGGGGTGAATATATCGCTTCGCTTATCGTTTCTTTCATCATTATGATGGTCGGGCTGGAGCTGCTCAAAAGCTCATTTGAGAAAATCCTGCATCCGGAGGATGTTTCTTTTAATATCTATCTGTTATGGATTCTGATTCTATCCATCCTGGTTAAGGTGTGGATGTTCAGCTACAACCGCTATATCGGCAAAAAAATTGATTCCGGTGTTATGCGTGCGGCAGCGTTTGACAGCCTCAATGATGTAATCGCCACGGGTGCGGTCATTGTTTCGACGGTGGTTGGGCAGTTCGTCTCCTTTCCGGTGGATGGCGTGATCGGCTTGTGTGTGTCTGGCCTGGTGCTTTACACTGGTTTTGGAATTGCCAAGGACACCATCGGATTGCTGCTCGGACAGCCGCCCAATCCGGAAACGGTTGAAGAGATTACCGCACTGATTATGCAGGGGGAGGGGATCGTCGGGGTGCATGACCTGATCGTGCACGATTATGGACCCGGCCGTGTGATGGCCTCTGTCCACGCTGAGGTGCCGGACGATGCGGATATCGTACGGGTGCACGAGGTGATCGACGCGCTGGAGCAGAACATTTTCCACAAGCTTGGCATCCATATTGTCATACACATGGATCCCATCTCGGTCAACTGTGAACGAACCAATCAGATACGCGAAATGGTGGTGCAGACGGTGACGGGGGTGAACCCAGACTTTTCGATCCATGATTTTCGGATGACGGATGGGGAGAATCGTATCAATTTGATTTTTGACCTGGTGGTTCCATGCAGCCTGGGTGAGGAGGAACGGGCTGAGGCGGTAGGAAAGATCAATGAAAGGATAAAAGAACACGATCATAAATATTGTACGGTCATCCAGATCGACAATGCTTATGATTGAGATAAAATAACAATACAAGGGGGACACAACCATGAAAAAAACACAATATGCGCAGAGCATGAAGGAGCAGTTCACACTGCGGGGTATGATCATCGGCTGTTTGGGGGCAGTCATCCTGACCACAAGCTCGATGTATGTCGCGCTTAAGCTGGGGGCCCTGCCGTGGCCGATCATTTTCGTCGCACTGGTGTCGATGTTTTCTCTGAAGCTTATGGGCAATACCAACATCAACGAAATTAACGTCACGCACACCGCAATGTCAGCCGGCGCGATGGTGGCCGGTGGTCTTGCCTTTACCATTCCGGGAATTTGGATGCTTGACCCTACGGCACACGTCGATGTGATTGCGCTGCTGGTGGTTACAGTGGGCGGCGTTATCCTGGGGCTTATTTTTACGGCTTTGATTCGCAAGTATTTTGTGGTTACAAAGGAGCTGCCCTATCCGATGGGGGTTGCGGCGGCGGAAACCCTTATGGTAGGCGACAAGGGTGGCAAGAAGTCGATCGCCCTGTTTTCCTCCATGGGTGTGGCAGGTATCATAACGGTCTTACGTGACTGGTTCGCTAAGATTCCGGCTATGCTGTTTTCCAATGTAGCAATTCCGGGTGTGAGTTTCGGGGTATGGGCCTCGCCGATGATGATTTCGGTGGGCTATATCATTGGGCCGCTTGCAATTGGCATCTGGTTTTTGGGCGCTCTGCTCGGCGATTTTGGCATCGTGGTGGCAGGGCCGAAGCTGGGTTTTTGGGACGCCTTGACCGCTGCGAACATCAAAACCAGCCTGGGAATCGGCGTGATGGTCGGAACGGGGATCGGAATCATTGTAAAAGGAATCATCCCCAAGGCCAAAGAGATTTTTGGGCCGATGTTTACCAAAAAGGGGATGAGCGAAGGGGTAGTCAATCTGCGTTGGGCTCCTTTTGTGATGGTGCTGCTCGCCTTTGCGTTTACCTTTTTGGCGGATATGGGAATCGTTGCAAGTGTCATTACGATCATCGGCGTGTGGCTGGCGACCTCAATGTCCGCTCAGGTGGTAGGCCAGGCAGGGGTCAACCCGATGGAGATTTTCGGCGTTATCGTACTGCTGGCGGCGAAGGTCGCTTCCCGCATCGGACATATGGAGGCGTTTTTCGTCGCAGCTGTGGTCGCCATAGCCTGCGGACTGGCCGGCGATGTGATGAACGATTTTAAGGTAGGCCATATTGTGAAAACAAATCCAAAGGCGCAATGGTACGCTGAGGCGATCGGCGGGATCATTGGCGCATTGGTATCGGTAGGCGTACTGTTTATTTTGGTCAAGGCGTATGGTACCGACGCGTTCGGGGTCGATGCGGCGGGCAATATCCGCGAGTTTCCGGCGCCGCAGGCCGGGGTGGTAGCCGCGATGGTCAGCGGTATCTCGAATATACCTGCCTTTGTGATCGGTTTAGTGGCGGGCATCGTTTTGTATGTCGTGAACTTTCCGGTTATGACGCTGGGATTGGGTATCTATCTTCCGTTTTATCTCTCGCTCACGGCGTTTGTGGGCGGTGTGATCAAGTTTGTTGTCCAAAAAGCGGCGCCCGCCTGGGATCAGAAGGGTAACGGTTTGGTTATCGCCTCCGGTCTTTTGGGCGGGGAAGCGGTGGTCGGCGTGATCATCGCCCTGATACAGGTCTGCATGGGCATGGGGGCGATGTAACCTAAGGGGCTGCATGGGAATTTGATAAAAGACGATTGCGATGTTCAGATGTTTCGAATGAAATGTGATGTTTAAAATGAAATGAAATGCTTTAAATGAAATACAATATTTACAACTGTTTGGGCTGTGTGGAAACGGAGGAAAATACATGCATACTATACATATCACCGATATTGCCGGTATCCGGGTTGGACATGCGACCAACGAGACCGGCGGGACGGGCTGTACGGTTATTCTATGCGAGAAGGGGGCGGCCGCCGGCGTGGATGTGCGCGGCGGTGGCCCTGCCACGCGGGAGACCGACCTGTTAAAGCCGGTTAACATGATTGAACAGGTTCATGCCGTAATGTTAAGCGGCGGGAGCGCGTTCGGCCTGGACGCCGCGTCCGGTGCAATGCAGTTTTTGGAGGAACGGGGTGCTGGCTTTGACGTCGGGGTAACGAGGGTTCCTATTGTCTGCGGCGCATCGCTGTTCGATTTGAACGTGGGGGAGGTATCCTGCCGTCCGGATAAAAAGATGGGGTATGAGGCTTGCCAAAACGCCTCGGACGGCCCGGTGGCGGAAGGCTGTGTAGGCGCGGGAACCGGTGCGACGGTTGGAAAGTTTTATGGCCCCGCCCGTATGATGAAAAGCGGGATCGGGACATTCGGCGTACAGGTTGGCGGCCTCCAGGTCGCCGCAATCGTAGCGGTGAACGCGCTGGGGGATGTAATCAACGTTGACACGGGGGAACGGCTGGCCGGACTCCTGAGTGAGGATTTTTCAAAAATGATCAGCACCGAGGAAGAGCTGTACGCACAGCTTGACGATAAACGCAACCTGTTTTTGGGCAATACCACATTGGGCTGTGTTGTGACCAACGCCAAGCTTTCCAAGACGCAGGCGACCAAGTTGGCCTCGATTGCGCACAACGGATATGCCCGTTCGATCCGGCCGGTTCACACCATGGCGGATGGGGACACGATCTTTGCGCTTTCCACGGGCGAGATAGATGTCATGCCCGACGCGGTGGGTGCATTGGCCGCAGAGGTCATAGCACGCGCGGTCAATCGCGCGGTACTGGCCGCGAAGTCTTGCTATGGGCTCAAGGCAGCGGTTGACTTCCGTTCGGCGTAAAAGAATTTTTAATAAAAAATAGTATTTGATTGCATAGTGTGACTTTGCTTGAAAACACTGCAAACCGCATAGAACTATACGTGTGCAGTTTTATGTGTTCCCATACTGATGGTTGAAGGAGTAGTTGCTTGACGCTTTTTTGACGCCCGTGCTTCACAAGAAGATGTAAAGAGATCAAGATATTAAGAGGTTATATTTTTTATACAAATGGCTTAAGACTTTTTGGGGAAACTGCGATTTCTGTTTTCATGCTACTTAACCGTTCCATTCCGATTTTTGAGCATAGAAAAAAGGAAGAGTAAGCATAGGAAGCGGGTACCCACTTCCGTAAAACGGTTTGTTAGCCTTTTCCATTTTTCTAAAAGGGTACCCAGATTTCCTTGGTGGAAATTATTGCGGTTATATGATAAAATACATGACAGATACTTGTTCAAAATAATTGGAGGATTACAATGAAAAATTGGTACAAAGAAGATTACAACTTCAAAATTACCGTAATCGCAGTTGGCTCGGACGGCAAACCTGAATGTTGCCGCAACGGTCACGAAATAGGCGATGTGTTTACTTGTGGCTACGGCTGTCCCGGTGGATTTTGTTCCAAGTCAATGGCGATACTTTTTCCTTTGATGGAGGCTGTCCGTTCTGGCGGTGATTTGTCTAAATTGTTGGCTGGAGCAGAGAAACATACAGGTATATTTGTATGTCCATTTAACCTTGTACATTTTAAGCTGGAGTCAACTAAGAATAAGTAATAGCATCCTCCAACAACTCCATTCCCACCAAATCAAATGAAAGAACAGTATAAATGTAAAAAATATACGACTGCATGGCAGAAAGAAGCTTTGGATTAGGAGACAATAGCAATGAAACGCAAAAAGACAAGCAGTTTAATGCGACGGTTTATACCGTATTTCAAAAAATACAAATGGATTCTGGCGCTGGATCTGTTCTGCGCATCGCTGACAACGGTGTGTGAGCTGGTCCTGCCTTTGATCGTGAGGTTTTTGACCAATCTGGGAATTAATGATCTGCCCGCCCTGACGGTGCGGGTCGTCTTGAGCGTAGGGCTTTTGTACCTGGTTCTGCGGATCATCGACACGGCGGCGAACTACTATATGGCCTCGATCGGTCATGTGATGGGCGCGCGGATCGAGACGGACATGCGCCGCGACCTGTTTTCCCATCTGCAAAAGCTGTCCTATTCCTATTATGACAACACCAAAATCGGGCAGCTGATGGCGCGTATCACAAGCGACCT
>CABSMD010000048.1 GCA_902478725.1 uncultured Clostridia bacterium | reverse complement strand
CCTCCAGACAACACAATTCATCTTTTACATCAAATGATAAAAATTTCCGTGACTCTTAAGTTCCCGTTTTATAGATACGGGTTTAAAAAATCAACGATCGGAGTCACATCCTCCAAGCTGTGGGGATGATGCCCGCAATCGGATTTGACAATCGCCCGGATGGTACCGTCGCCTGTTTGGTATTTGTCTGCTAACAGCGCTCCATTTTCCGCGTATGGTACAACTATGTCCGCGCCGCCCGCGACCAGCAAAACGGGGATTTCATTTTCCAGCAGAACCGGAATATGATCCAACGGATTTTCGTGGAAATTCTTTAATTCCTCTTCCCCGATATGATAAGCCGCAAGACATTCCTGCCATTCCCTCGAAGCGCCGGCTCCTTTGGGCCAGCTTCTGATATCCAGCACCGGCGCGTCCAGATACAGCGCCGACACATTCTGCGGGTAACGGGCCGTATAGTTGACCGAATAAAGCCCTCCGCGGCTGAAACCAAACAGCACAGCTTGCCCTCTGAGTCCAAACTCAACCGTCACAAACTGCCTGAATTGCTCCATCAGGACAACCGCCTCATCGTTTCCATACAGATCGGAAAGCCTGCAATAGGCAAGGCAGCAACCATCGTTTAAAAGTGTGCGGTCCGCCTGATCAAAAGCGCCGAAAAACTCCGCCCGCCAGGTCCATGGCGAATCCTTTCTACGCGCCTTCGGTTCAATCAGTAAGCCTTCGCGGCCATGGACGTAAAAATCAAAACGCGTAAAGCCATGCCAATCTGATTTTTGTATCCGTTTTCCATTTTCGCGCGCCAGATGTACAAGCGTTTCACGCTTCCCTGCGGCCTGTTCCAAAGCATCCGCAAGCGGCAGTGTCTCTGCCTTGTTAGGATTCGTGTGCCCGACCGCCTCCCGCCAGGCATTGGCAAGCATCAGGTTGTTTTCCGACAGCATGCTAAAAAACCTGCTTTCCTGCGGACAAACTACATACTGCGGTATTCGTTCCAGCGTGATATGAAATAGGGTTTTGAGAATCGTTTTCGTCATCACCCAATGCCCCGCCGGATTGGGATGGATCCCGTCGCCTGATCGGAAATCAGGATCTTCCTCATAAGCCCGCGCAAAAAAATCAGAAAGTGCGGAATAAACATCCACCGTGTAATCCGCCCCGTCTGCCGGCGTCAATTTTTTCACCCACTGCGCATAAGCACAAAGGGTCTCATTGTAGTGTTTGTAAGGCTTCATATACCCTTCCGGCGGTACCTCCTCATCGGAAAGCATCGTAGCATAGCTTCTTGCGTCAAACGGGGTCGGGGTGAGAAGTATGGTCAAAGCCCCGCGTTGCTTTGCCTGGGCAAGCGCCCTTCTGATTCCATCCTGATAGGCGGCAAAGCGTGACTCGTCCAGCTTTGCGTAGATAGCGTCATTCATCCCATAGCAAAAAAATACAATATCGGGTTTTACCGTATCAAGCGCCCTCTCCAGCCGGTCGTGCAGGCAGGGACGCGGGAACGGGTGTCCCGTCTCGCTCAGACCGGATACCGTTTCCGCACTCAATCCGATATTAACGATGTCACATCCATCCGAAAAATGCTCCAACAGATACGCCTCAAGAAAATCAATATAGAACGCCCTGTGCGAGATACTGTCACCCAAAAACAGAACCTTTTTTTTATACCAGTCGCTGACCTGCATACCACACGCCTGCCTTTCACCGTTTATTCTATTCCCAAAAGCCCCGCCGCATTCCAATATAGAATACGGTCAAACTCCTCTTCTGTCAGAGGAAGCTCCAAAAACCGCTTTAAGCACTCTTTGTGCGTAATGATCGGATAATCGCTCGCATATAAACATTTATCCGCTCCATGTTTACGGATGATTTGAACAGCAAACTCGTCCGAAAGTTTATCCAGCGCGCTGGAGGTGTCCATATAAAGGTCTTTCCCGGCCAGATATTCATACGAATCCTCCCAGTTCATGTACCCACCAAAATGAGCCGCGATAAAAGTAACCTCCGGGAAGGCATCGACCGCCCGCGCCATCCGCTTGGGGCTGGAACGGTCAAACGTTTCGTCGCCCGTATGCATCAAAATCGGGAGCTTGTTTCCGACTGCCTCATAGATACGGAACATCTTGTCGCAGTCGATCTCAAATCCCTGGAAGTCCGGATGGAACTTCAGGCCTTTGAGGCCTAAGGCAATAATCCGTTTGATCTCCCCTTCAATGTCCGCAAAATCCGGATGAAGCGTCCCAAATCCAACAAAAAATCCATCCTGCTTCTTTACCGTCTCTCCCAGATAGGTGTTGATGGTCTCCACCTGGGACACCTTTGTGGCGGTAGAATGCACGATCAGCTTGTACATCCCGCCCTCTTTGGCGAGCCGGACGAGGTTATCCACCTCGCCCGTCCCGTGCATTTCATAATGGTAATAGTTTGCCAGTTGGTTAACCACCTTAGGGGCTATTTTATCAGGAAAAATGTGGTTATGAAAATCTATAATCTTATCAGTCATTCCTGTCCATCTCCCGCTTAGTGTTTAAAATGCCTCATACCAGTAAATATCATAGCGATTCCATATTTGTTGCAAGCGTCAATCGATTCCTGATCACGGATCGACCCGCCCGGCTGAATGATCGCAGTGATACCACTTTTGGCTGCCGCCTCCACACAGTCGGAGAACGGGAAAAATGCGTCTGAAGCCATCACCGAATTTTTAACTTTGTCGCCGCCATACTTGATGGCCAGCTCCAGTGCGGTGATCCGGTTGGTTTGGCCCGGCCCGACGCCAACGGTCTGGTTGTCCTTCGCCAGCACGATCGCGTTCGATTTGGTGTGCTTGACGACCCGCCATGCAAAGAGCAGATCCTGCATCTCTTTCTCAGTCGGCCGGCGGTCGGTGACATATTGGATCCCGTCTATGTCGAGCAGTTCCCGGTCAAGCTCCTGTACCAGCAACCCGCCCGAAACCTTTTTCATATCAAAAGCGTCTGAGGGCTGTTTTGTACCAATCTCCTTCATCTCCAATAAACGGATATTCTTTTTCGCTGACAGGATTTCCAGCGCTTCTTTGCTGAAGGAAGGTGCAACCACGATCTCAATAAAGATTTCATGGATCTTCTCAGCCGTTTTTTTATCAATCTCCCGGTTTGCGGCGATAATTCCGCCAAAAATTGAAACCGGGTCGGCTTCATAGGCGTTGACATACGCCGTATAGATATCCTCTCCCGTACCGACGCCGCAGGGATTGGCATGCTTTACCGCGACTACCGTCGGCTCTTCAAACTCCTTGAGAAGCTCTAACGCACCGTTGGTGTCGTTGATGTTGTTAAACGAAAGCTCCTTGCCGTGTAACTGCTTAGCGCTCACGATGCTGCCGGGCTGATACCCGCATTCCTTATAATACATCGCCGCTTGGTGTGGGTTTTCGCCATAGCGTAGCTCCTGCGCCTTTTCATAGGTAAAGGTAACCGTGTCGGTAAAGGGTGCGATTCCCGCCTGCTTACGCAGGTAATTGGCGATCAGCGTGTCATAGTGGCTGGTCTGCTCAAACACCTTGTAGCAGAGACGGAACTTGGTTTCTTTTGTAACCTCGCCGTTTTCCTTCACTTCTTCGATAACCGTCTTATAATCGGCAGGGTCGACCACTACCGCTACGTCCTGATAGTTTTTAGCCGCCGCACGAAGCATGGTCGGACCGCCGATGTCGATGTTTTCAATCGCCTCAGCCAGAGTAACGCCGTCCTTTTGGATCGTCTGCTTAAAGGGATAAAGATTGATCGCAACCACATCGATCGTGTCAACCCCAAGCTCGGAAAGCTGTTTCATGTGCTCCGAATTATCCCGCATAGCCAAAATTCCGGCGTGGATCTTCGGGTGCAGAGTCTTGACACGGCCGTCCAAGCATTCCGGAAAGCCTGTGATATCCGAAACGCCGATTACCTCAATCCCTGCCTCTTTTAAGGTTCTGGCCGTCCCTCCGGTGGAGATGATCTCAAAGCCCAAATCGGCCAATTCCTTTGCAAACTCCACAATGCCATTTTTATCGAATACGCTGAGCAACGCACGTTTTTTCATTCTATTTACCTTCTTTCTTATTCATCTTTGCTATGTACCACACGGCCTGTTATGGTCAACCTGTCAGCGCAGAACAATTCTACCGCCTGCGGCAGCAAAACCCATTCCGCCTGCTCCATGACCCGCCGTTGCAGACGTTCGGGCGTATCGCCCTCTTTAACCTCGACCGCCTTTTGCAGGATAATCGCGCCGCCATCGGTGATCTCGTTGACAAAATGAACCGTTGCACCGGTCAGCTTAACGCCGTATTCCAATACACGCTCATGCACCTTCAGGCCATAAAACCCATCCCCGCAAAAAGATGGAATCAGAGTCGGATGCACGTTAATCATCCGGTTACGAAACTTTTTGCAAAATTCCTCTGACAGGATGAAGTTAAAGCCCGCAAATACCGTCAGGTCGATCTTGTGTTCCACCAGCAGTTGTTCGATCTGTGCAGAAAATTCAACTCTATCCGGATAGTTCTTCCTCGGCACGACTGCCGTGGGAATTCCGGCCCCTTCTGCCCGTTTGAGCGCGTAAGCATCTACACATGAAGAAATCACAAGCGATAGCTTGCCGCTTTTAATTACGCCATTTTTCTCCGCATCAATTAAAGCTTGCAGGTTGGTCCCTCCGCCCGATACCAATACCGCTATCCTTTTCATACCAGTTCGACCCCCGCGTCGCCGGACACGACCTCGCCGATATGGTAGGCTTTTTCACCATACTCCGCAAGCCGTACAACCGTCTCATCCGCTTTTTCACTATCCACAGCCAGCACCATGCCGATACCCATATTGAAGGTATTGAACATGTCGGCCTCCGAAATGGAGCCCTCCTGTTGAATCAGCTCAAATATCGGCAAAACCGAAAAACTGTCCTTTTGAATCCGCGCCGTCATACCTTTGGGCAGCATACGCGGGATATTTTCAATAAAGCCACCGCCCGTGATGTGTGAAACCGCCTTTACCGGCACAGATTGCAGCAGAGACAGCAATGGTTTTACATAAATCTTGGTAGGTTTGAGCAACTCCTCGCCCAGTGTACAACCCAGTGATTCTATCCTCTGCGCCAACTTTTGTTCGGCGGAATCATCGTTTAATTTAAATACGCTGCGTACCAATGAAAAACCGTTGCTGTGAACGCCGGAAGATGCAATTCCGATCAACGCGTCGCCTTCTTTGACGCGGCTTCCGTCAATAATCTTCGCTTTGTCCACAATGCCTACTGAAAAACCTGCCAGATCATAGTCATCTACCGGATAAAATCCGGGCATCTCAGCAGTCTCCCCGCCGATCAACGCACAGCCGGCCTGTACGCAGCCGTCCGCCACCCCTTTTACAATGTCGGCCACCTTTTCCGGCTTGTTTTTGCCGACCGCAAGATAATCCAGGAAAAACAGCGGCTTTGCACCGCAGCATACGATATCGTTCACACACATCGCCACACAATCCTGCCCGACGGTCGAATGGATCCCGGTCAAAAATGCCAGCTTCAGCTTGGTGCCGACCCCGTCGGTACCGGATACCAGCACCGGTTCGCCCATGCCCGACAGGTCGGGCTGAAACAGGCCGCCAAAACCGCCGATGCCAGATACGACACCGGACGTCATCGTCCTTGCAACATGCTCCTTCATCAGCCGAACCGCCTCATAGCCTGCGTTAACATCGACCCCCGCGCGCTTGTATGCTTCGCTCATAATGAACTCTCCCCTTTTCTTTTTATCAATCAGCGGTTTGCCAACTCGTCCACCGAAATCGGATACTCGCCCGTAAAACATGCTTTGCAGGCATTGCACAGCTTGTCGCTGACGATCCGTTTTGTCCCCTCTATGCTTAAATACCCCAGAGAATCCGCCTCAATGATATTTTTAATATCCTCCAACGAGTTTCCGGTCGCCACCAGGTCATTTTCGGAAGGGATGTCGGTGCCGAAATAGCAGGGGTACTTAAACGGCGGCGAACTGATCCGCACATGTACCTCGACTGCGCCGGCTTCCTTCAGCAGGCGCACGATCCGACGGCAGGTCGTGCCGCGCACGATGGAATCGTCCACCATGATCACCCGTTTTCCCTCGACGCATTGCTTTAACGCATTCAGCTTAATCATGACGCCCTCTTCCCGCTGGCTCTGCTGGGGCTGGATAAACGTTCTGCCGATGTAACGGTTCTTAATCAATCCTGTTTCATAAGGGATTCCTGATTCTTCCGCATACCCCAAGGAAGCCGATATGCCGGAATCCGGCACGCCAATGACGATATCCGCCTCCACCGGATGCTCCTTTGCCAAAATACGTCCAGCCTCTTTGCGCGCCTCATGTACACTCGTCCCGTCGATTACGCTGTCAGGGCGTGCAAAATAGATATATTCAAAGATACAGATATTGGATTCGTTTCCGCAATGCTCGCGGTAGGAATGACAACCTTCCTCATTGATCATTACCAGCTCGCCCGGCTCCAGGTCACGGATAAATTCCGCACCGATTGCGTCAAACGCAACCGATTCCGAGGCAAACACATACGAGTTCCCCAGCTTACCCAAAGCAAGCGGCTTGAGTCCGTTGGGGTCACGGAATCCGATCAGCTTCCGCGGACTCATCAGTACAATCGCATACGCTCCATGCAGCTGTGACATCACACCGGATATCGCCTCTTCGATTGAACCGCATTTGAGCCTCTCACGTGCGATCAGATAAGCGATCAGTTCGCTGTCGGTGGTCGTCTGAAAAATCGCCCCACTCTGTTCTAACGGTACACGGATCTGCTCTGCGTTGACCAAGCTGCCATTATAGGAAATGGTAAGGGATCCCTTCACATACTTAACAACAAGCGGCTGTGCATTTTGCCGTCCCTCTTGGCCCTCCATCGCATATTTACAGTGGCCGATCCCCATTTTACCGTTTTTCAAGTGATTCAAGATCACTTCGTCGAATACTTCAGGAACGATCCCCACATCCTTGTGGGAAACGATCGTGCCATCATCGTTGATGGCGATACCGCAGCTTTCCTGGCCCCTGTGTTGGAGCGCATACAGCGCATAATAGCTCATCAGCGCACAGTCATACCCATCGTTATCATAGATTCCGAAAACGCCGCATTCCTCTTGTGGTTTGTCGTAATTATTCATATGTACTCCCCCTCACTAGATTTGTTCCGCTTCTGCCTTCACTTTTTGATTTTTTTGCGCAACCTCCTGTGCCATCTTCTTTTTAAATTCCAAGAGCTTGTCCTTTAAATAGGGATAGCCCAGGGACAAAATCTGCACCGCCAATATCGCCGCATTGTCCGCGCCGTCGATTGCCACTGTGGCAACCGGGATACCTTTTGGCATCTGTACGATTGCAAGCAAAGCATCCAGGCCGTCCAAAGTCGATGCCTTGATGGGAACGCCGATAACCGGCAGCGTTGTATAAGCCGCCAGCACACCCGGCAGATGCGCCGCCTTACCTGCAGCCGCGATGATGAGATCGAATCCGTTATCAGCCGCACCCTTTGCAAAGGCCTCTGCCGCTTCCGGCGTTCTGTGTGCCGAGATGACATTGACATCCACCTCAACGGCATATTCCTTTAAAAATTTAATACATCCCTTCAGCGCCTGAAAATCAGAATCGCTGCCCATAATTACCGCAACCTTCGGCTGCTTGCTCATACCGATCCCTCCAAATTCATATATTCGTTGGTTATATCATAATACCTGTCATGGTCAAACAGATAGTATTTTTTCTCCGGAAAATAAAAGCAGCCGGTCGAAACCCGTTTCATGATCTCCTGCCATTTCTGGCCTTCATAGCGTTTCAGATAAGTCTGTTGAAATACACCGTTCTCTAAGAGACGGCGGAAACCTGCCTTTGTATTTTCATATTCTCCCATATATCCGGGCGGCGGGGCGCCACCGGTACAAAGCTGCCAGTCGAATCGAAGACTGTTTTGGAAAAGGGAAATATCCCTCTTGATTTTTTCATCATAAAAATCAAATAAAATCTGAAACAATTTTTTTTGCGAGACCGAACAACTTAAGTAACCGTTCTGCTCAAAATAATCGTTCAGCGCTTCAAAAAAGCGAAATGGTCCCGTGAAATACGGCAATATATGCTCCAAGGATCTTTGAAACACGTTACTATTATAATACTTTTCCACCCTGTTTGCAATTCCCAGGAGGCGATTTATTGTAAGATAAGACATAAATCTGTTAGACAGTACCTGATAAGGGGCGGCCGACGAATATCGGTACTCATATTTTTCCGCTTCCCGCCGTATTTTTGATCCTTTCAGGAGCTTCAAAAAACCAAGCTGTAAGCAGTGGGGATGCAAGTGAAATACCCAATCAAAGGATTGTGCAAAGCGTTCATAATCCTCCAACGGCAGTCCGGCAATCAAATCGAGATGCAGATGGATGTTGCCTGCCTGCCGCAACCGCCGTACCGTGTAAGAAATCCTATCCAAATCGTCCTTGCGGTCAACCGCAGCCAATGCTTTTTCACAGGTGCTCTGCACGCCGATCTCAAGCTGGATCCGTCCCGCTTCAAAGGTGGATAGCAACGCAATCTGTTCATCGGTCAACAGCCCGGCCGCGACTTCAAAATGAAACGAAACACGCGGGCAATGCTCGCGGATAAACGTCCATATTTTCATGGCGCGTTTTCCGTCCGCATTAAAGGTGCGGTCAACAAATTTAACCAATCCAACGCCAGACCGTTCAAACCGGAGCAGATCAGTAAAAACACGCTCCAACTCCAAAAAACGAACGCCAGAGATCGTAGAGGATAAACAATAACTACATGAAAACGGACACCCCCGGGAGCTCTCATAATAGACAAGCCTACCGTCAATGTCCTCTAAATCTTCGTATGCAAAAGGTATGGAAGAAAGCGGCTCAAGCAAGGAACCGTTGATCACCCGTGGAAAAGCATCCTCTGTAAGCATAAGCGCAGCGAGGGCCGCTTCCCCCTCGCCGCAAATGATATGGTCGGCAAAATCATATTCCGTATTATCAGGGTCAAATGAAACCTCCGGCCCACCAAGCAAAATCAACCTTTCGGGCATGATCTGACGCAGGTCAAGGCAAAGGCGTTTCACCAGCTCGATATTCCAGATATAACAGGAAAAAGCATATACCTCTGCCTGCATTTTAACAAGATCGGACAGGATATAGGCCGCCGGTTCGTTGATGGTGTGTTCCACAAAAGAGCTGTCCACCCCCTGCTTTTGGCAAAAAGCGTGCAGGGAACGCACAGAAAGAGAGGTATGGCAATATTTCGCGTTCAAAGCAACCAGCAATAGCTTTTTCATAACACCCCACCAAAGAATAAAAGATACCTCATAGTATCTTTTATTATAGCATGAAATCAATCTGATTGTTATTGACATTTTAAACAAAAACCCACAAGAATCGATTTTATCTTCTGGTATAACGCTCCTCGTAATCCACCAAAATGATGTCATCCCCAATTCTGCGAATGGACTCCCATGGAATACAAATATCATTATTTTTACCAAAAATGCTGAGCAGCTTCCCTTCTCCCGGCACGATCAAAGTCTCAATATTTCCCTTTTCCAGATCAAATTCAATATCACATACAAAGCCGAGCCGTTTTCCATCAGAAATATTGATTACTTCCTTCTGCCTCATATCTGATATTTTTACCATCGTATTTTCACCTCTTTATTATTTATATGAAAGAGATTTCAAAAAATACGTAAAGCCATGCCGTTTCCGTTGTTCTTTGCATAAAATTCATGCAAAATAACAAAGATAAAGGAAAACGACTATTGGGTGATATTATGTTAGGAGCTTTATTCGGCCTCGCTTCCGGAATAATAAGCGGAATGGGGATTGGCGGAGGCGTGATCCTGATTCCCCTGCTGGTTTTGTTTATGAACATCGACCAGCACGCGGCGCAGGGAATCAACCTGTTTTATTTTCTGCCCACAGCTGCCGTGGCGTTGTATGTGCATATCAAAAACAAAAATATCGATTTTCGCGCCGCCATAACCCTGGCGCTCTTCTCGCTGTTGGGAGCAGCAGGCGGAAGCTTGATCGCCATCTATTCCCCTTCCCCGTTGCTGAAAAAGATGTTTGCCATCCTCCTTTTTGCAATGGGGTTATATGAGCTGTTCAAGAAAAAGGAGAACTAGGAATTGGAAAAAGGAAGGAGCGGCGCAAATGGAGAAATTAAATAAAAAACAGGTCATGCAATACAGCATCTGGGGTATGGTCACCGGCCTTTTGAACGGACTGTTTGGTTCAGGCGGGGGCGTTATGGCAGTCATTGTGCTAAAACGAATCTTTAAGCTGGAAACCCATAAAGCGCATGCTACCGCGATTCTGGTAATCCTCCCATTGTCCATTCTCAGTATCATTATCTATCTGCAAAAGGGCGGCTTCCCGTTCGGGCTGGGGATTTGGGTCAGTGTCGGCGGTGTCGTAGGCGGTGTTATCGGAGCAAAGCTGCTGTCCAAGCTATCCTCGGTATGGGTTACCCGTATCTTTGCAATCCTGATGCTGGCCGCCGCCGTGCGGATGTTTTTCGCCTAATTAATGTTTTTTTAAGATATAGTGCTTCATCGCAAAAACGGCAGCTAAAAATAATAAAATGTCAATGGACACGACCAGCCAAAGCGACATCATCCGGAAAATAGCAAGCAGGACGATTGCCAGCTTCGACAACAGAACCAGCCAGGTAATGGATGATACAATCCGCATCGTCCGGTTTGCAATCGTGACAGCCTCTGCCACGTGCAGGGGCGAACTCCCTGCGATAACGACGTCGGCCACGGTACCGGAGGTATCGAGCCGGCCTGTTCCGAGCAAAGTCGAAAGCCTTCCCCGCAGCAAAGGAAGCCCCTCGTTGACAACGGCAACAGCCTTGCCATAGCCCTTCACCTGTCCTTCTTTCTGCTCATCAGACATTCCGCTAACATAATCAGCTTTCAGTACAGCCGACAAATCCTCGTGATCCTCACCAAAAAAGGCTATTTTGTGTACATTCTGCCGTGTCAGGCGCCGCACCGTATCCACACATTCGGAAAGCATCGTCTGACGGAGTAAAACATAACCGGCATACACCCCGTCCACCGCAAAATGAATCCCCTCGGAAACGTGTAGGGTATAAGGTAGTTTAATTTTATTCTTTTTCAAAAAGCGCAAGCTTCCTGATACGACACGCTTTCCATCAATCATTGCCGAACATCCATCCCCGTCGAAACCGGAAAAACCCTTTACACGTTCCGTAATATCCGGCTTTAAGCCGGTATAGGCACAAATAGCCCGTGCGACCGGATGATTCGAGGACAGATACAAACATGTAGCAATCTCCTTGAGCTGTTCCTCCGAAATATCCTGCGTCCCATGCATCGCGGAGACTGCAAAACCTTCCATATTATGGCGGATATTGAATGCAATAGTCTCGACATCTGCAAGCGTTTCAAGCGAATCCGCCTCCCGAAACAGGATACCCCGTTGGTAAGCCCGAAAAATACCACTGAAAAATGCTTGCACAACCGAAAGATCAAGGGTATAAAACCCTGCGGCCGCCAAGGCTACCAAACCGGAATACCACCAGTCTCCTTTTAAAAAGCAGGAAAGCAGGAGCAAAACCAAAGCCGCGCCCAAAAGCGCAAAGCGTACCATTTTGGATAGATGGTTAATAAACCGTTCTGTCCGCGAACGGCTTTTATAAGACAAGCAGGCAAGCTCATAGGCGTTTTGCAGCGAGCTTTGCAAGGTTGTCACACGATAGGTAAAGGGGGATTCCAGATTGATGTATCCAGCCAGAACGGTATCTCCGGGTTCGATTTTTCTGCCCGCGGTCTCGCCGGTTATGGCAGCGGTATTGACCGCGGTAGCCCCTTGTTGAACAGTACCATCTGCCAATAGGTACTCGCCGGGATTTACACAAATCATGTCCCCAGCCGAAATCTGGTCCGGTGTAGCCTCAACAGCCTTGCCGTCCTCCTGTACGATATTTACATACTGAATGTTTTTTTTCACATCCGTTTTTACTGCGCTTTGCATCCGGTCGATGCAATAATTTTTAAGCAGACGGCACTCATAAAACAAAAACAGTACCAGAATCGGTTCTACAAACCGTCCCACGCATAGAAGCGGAATGGTAGCAAGCAAAAAAAGAATCGTCTCGTCAAAGTAATCCTTTTCCAAAATCGCCCGTATCGCTTTCCAGCCAACAGGACAGCCTATCGAAAGATAAGACAAAAGAAAAAACAAAATTCTCGTCCATCCGTCACAAAAGAAAGCCGCTGTTCCAAACCCAAACATAAGAACAACAGAAATCAAATTAATTTTCAAGTCCCTCTTTACCATATTCACATTACCACGTTCTTCCCATTATAGAGTATTCACTAACAAATCGTTCCGCCGCCCAACACGTACCCGCCGTCATAAAATACCGCCGCCTGCCCCTTTGTCACCGCGCGCGGTGGCTCGTCAAATATGACCTTAGCCATAGCATTCCCTAACAGTGAAACCTGACCCGAATATCTTCGGCTGCGGTAGCGGACCATTACATCAACCGAAAAACAGGATGGCATTTCGCCGTCAGTGAAGCGCAAATTCCCCGCAATGAGTGAATCGGCATATTCCTCTCCTGTTTCGCCCAACGTAATCGTATTGTCCTCCGGGTTAATAGCGGTCACATACATCGGCCTACCAAACGTCCCGCCTAAGCCCTTTCTTTGACCAACAGTATAATAAATAATTCCCTTATGCCGGCCAAGAACCGTTCCATCCCGGTCAATAAAGTTTCCGGCCGGAAAGCTCTTTCCGGTATACCGTTCGATAAAATCCGTATAGCTTTGGTTTTTGATGAAGCAGATATCCTGACTTTCCGATTTAAATGCCACCGGAAGCTGTTTCTCCTGTGCAATCCGACGTACCTGTTCTTTGGACAGACTGTCCACCGGAAACAGGATGTGTGCAAGCTGCTGCTGTGTCAAATGGTAGAGCACATAGCTCTGGTCTTTCTCGCGGTTCTCCGATTCCATTAACCGGTAGCGTCCGTTTTCCCAAACGATCCGCGCATAATGTCCGGTTGCGACCCCATCGTATCCCTTCTCAAAAGCAAAATCCAGCATCGCGCCGAATTTGATATGCTTGTTACAGGCGATGCAGGGATTGGGGGTACGGCCGTTTTGATATTCACTGATAAAATAATCCACCACCGACCGTCTGAATTCATCTCTCAAATCATAGGTATAGTGAGGGATTCCGAGTGCTTTGGCCACCCGTTTCGCATCCGCGTCACTTTCTTCCCACAATTGTAATGTAACACCGGCGACTTCATAGCCTTGTTC
>CABSMD010000047.1 GCA_902478725.1 uncultured Clostridia bacterium | reverse complement strand
TCGGCTTTTCTTTTCACGATACGTTCGACCTGTTTAAGGAAATTATAGATGCCTTTGAGGAATGGGATTTCTGCCAGATCCAGCTGAATTATACGGATGTATATTATCAGGCCGGATGGAAGGGTATGAAATATGCAAATGAAAGAGGTCTTGGCGTAGTTATTATGGAGCCGCTGCGCGGCGGCTTTCTGGCGAACGTGCCGCATGAGGTTTCCGAGATTTTCTCGGAAGGCGAGCGCAGCGGATTCCGGAGAACTCCCGCGGAGTGGGCGTTCGATTTTTTGTGGGATCTTCCGGAGGTCGGCGTTGTGCTCAGCGGTATGAGTACGCCGGAGCAGGTGGCGGAAAATGTTTCATACGCAGAGCGCTCCGCGCCCGGTATGCTGTCTGAGGCGGAGCATCAGATTCTGAAAAAGGCGTACCGGCAGTTTCTAAATTATAATGCCGTGCCGTGTACGGGGTGCGCGTACTGCATGCACTGCCCGAAGGGCATTGCGATTCCGCAGAGCATCGCGGCTTATAATGAGGCTTTCAAAGAAAACAATTACCAAAAAGCAAAAAAACAGTACGAGGAGTGGGTCCCGCTGTTCGGCGCAAAGCCTTCTGAATGCATATCGTGCCGCCAGTGCGAGGCAATCTGCCCGCAGCAGCTTGAAGTCAGCAAATGGATGCATGAAATCGATTCGTTTTTTACCAAAGAAGGTGGCCGCGCATGAAAAACGGCAGCTTGCTTGACACCTTTGCGGAAGAAATCCGACATCTTGGCTTCCATACCTACCGGGCCGCGGAATGGTATCGGGGGGAGCTTTTTGTACACGAGCTTCTTCCGGCCTCCGCCTGTCTCAACAGCTATTCCGTCGCAAAGGTCTTTACGGTGACGGCGGCAGGATTGCTGTATGACCGCGGACTGATGTCTGTGGAGGAAAAGGTTGCTGAAATTTTCCGGAGAGAATTCCCGGAGGCACATGATCCGAAATGGGAGCGGATGACGGTAGACCACGTTCTCAGCCACCGTGCGGGATTTCCTTCCGGATTTCTTGATATCGATGTACAGGACAGATCTGAATATGGAACAGATGACTTTCTGCAATATCTTTTCCGAACCAGGCTGGTCTGCGAGCCTGGCGAGCAATGGATTTACAGCGACGCGGCGTTTTACCTTCTCTCCCGGATCATTACGAAGAAAACGGGCCGGCTGCTGGATGAGCTCCTGTGGCGCGAGGTTTTCTCCCCGCTAGGATTTCAGGAGGCCGCCTGGAGCAAGTGTCCTATGGGATATCCGATGGGGGCTACCGGCCTTTACATCCGCACACAGGACATGGTAAAGCTTGGCGCGCTGTATCTTCGGCAGGGAACCTACGCAGGCAAACGGATTCTGTCCGAGCACTGGACGAGGCTCGTGCTGGAGCGCGGCTACGAGCTCTGCCCCGCAGGGAAAAACGGCGCGTACGGAAAAGGCGGGATGTACGGACAAATGCTGATCGTATTTCCGGAGGACGAGCGCGTTCTCGCCTGGCATTCCCACGACGGGCGCGATCCCGCCCCGCTTCTGGACTGGCTTTCCCGGCATACGCAGTAGCGCCGCCCGCATCCGAACCGCATCCGCGTTTCGAGCATATAATAAAAAGACAGCGTGATGTGAGGATTGTTGGCTTATGTGTTCGATATGCGGAATGGTTGATTTCAGACAGGATTTCGACGAGGTACTGAATTGTAATATTTTACGCAGCATGGGTGCGTCAATGCTGCACCGGGGACCGGATCAGCAGGGGACGTATTTCAGCAGCGGCGAGATTTTCCTCGGCCTGCAGCATAACCGTCTTGCGGTCATTGACGTGGAAAACGGTCTGCAGCCAATGAGCGCGGTTTTAAACGGCATCAAATATACCATCGTTTATAACGGCGAGATTTACAATACGGCAGAGCTGCGGGACGAAATTACGGCGGAATTATTCCGGCGCACCGGGAAAGCTCCTGAATTTACGACAAGCTGCGATACAGAGGTCGTTCTCTATTCTTATATTACATGGGGGGAGGACTGCCCGTGCAAGCTGAACGGCATTTTTGCGTTTGCGGTATTTAAAGAGCAGATCGGCGCTTCCCGCTCCGGAGACGCGCCGCGTCAGAGTCTTTTTCTGGCACGTGACCGATTCGGAGTAAAACCCCTGTACTATTGTTGGGTGAATGAGCGCCGTACGTTCCTTTTCTCTTCGGAAATCAAGGGACTTCTGTGCCATCCCGCGGTTCGGGCGCAGATGGATCGGTACGGACTGTGGCAGCTGTTCTATCTGACGCCCGTTACGCTGCACGGTACGACGCTTTTTAAACAGATTTACGAAATTCAGCCGGCATACAGCGCATCCATCGATTGCACCTATTCCTGCGGCGACCGCAGGGAAATTCCAAAGCTGTACAGCCGCAAATACTGGCTGATGGAAGCCGGACGCTTCTCCGGGGAACGAGAGGATGCCGTTCGCGTTACGCGGGAGCTTTTGGAGGACGCGGTACGCAGACAGCTGGTCAGCGACGTACCGCTTTGCGTCTTTTTGTCGGGCGGGCTTGATTCGTCCGTCATCGCGGCGCTTGCGGCAAAAGCATACCGGGAAAGCGGCAGGCAGCTGGCAACATATTCCTTCGAATACGAGGGAAACAGAGAAAACTTCCAAAGCACGCTTTTCCAGCCGCAGGGAGACGATGAATATGCGCTGTACCTGGCGAACGTTTTGGGCACCGACCATACGGTGCTTACCGCGCCGACGGAGATGGTTGCCGAGCTGCTTTATGATGCCGTACTTGCCCGCGACTTCCCGGGGCAGGCCGACATCGATTCCTCCTTGCTTTATTTTTGCAGTCAAGTGAAAAAGCTTCACACGGTTGCGATGTCGGGAGAGTGCTCGGATGAAATTTTCGGCGGCTACCCGTGGTTCTATCGTCCGGAAATGCTGGAACGTGATTTCTATCCATGGATCCATGATCCGAAAATGCGCATCGGCCTGCTGCGGCAGGAAATCGCAAGAGCCGATGAAGGCTATGAATTTCTGTCCAGAATGTATCATGAGTTTGTTGCAAAGTGCCCGGGCTTGTCAGACGATTCGCCTGCCATGGCGTTGTCCCGCAAGGCTACATGGCTTTCCGCAAATTATTTTATGACGAATCTGCTGGAACGAAAGGATCGCATGAGCATGTACAGCGCAGTAGAGGTGCGCGTGCCGTTTGCGGATCACAGACTGATCGAACACGTATATAATGTCCCTTGGGAATATAAATTCGATCCGAGAGAAGGCGTGGGTGAAAAATTGCTGCTGCGCAGCGCCGTGCGCGATCTTTTGCCGGATAAAATATTACGGCGCAAAAAGAGCCCGTATCCCAAGACACATCATCCGGCGTATGAGGAACGCGTCACCGCAATGCTCGGGGAACGCCTTGCCCGGCCGGAAAGCGTACTGCATGAGCTGCTCGACCGCGCGAAGCTGGAGAATGTGCTGCGCGGTGAAAACGTCACATGGTTCGGCCAGCTGATGTCACGGCCGCAGCTGATTGCGTGGCTCTACCAGGTAGACGTCTGGTTTGATGAGTATAATATCGATCTGGCGCTGTAAATCGTCCCGCTCAGAGACAGAAATGAAAAAAGCGAAGGATTTCGCCGTAGTCATTGCTCCGAAAGCGGACCGTCCGGCTTCCTTCAAGGACCGCTCCGGGATAAAAGCTGTATTTATACGCGGTAAAATGGTTCTTATAGTTCAGCTCGACTTCGAAATGCTCCGGCATCCGGACGCGGCAATCGTTTTTATAATCGCCGCGCAGCGCCTCCCGGACCGTACTGCGGATCCGCTCTGCCGCTTCGTCGGGATGGATGGAAACAGAGGCGTTCCCGATGCCTTCGTTTACGGCGACCGTGGAAATGCCGGGGCAGATTTCCGCGGCGGAATCGCATAATGCGCGGTCGCCGGAAAGAAATATGACCGGAATGCCGACATAGCCGGCGATATAGGCATTGATTGTAAATTCACTCGCATATGCGCCGTTGATTTTCACCGATTCCATCTCCAGCGTCATTGTGTGGGAGAGGGGGTTCCCGCTGCAGGAGGCCCATGCGTGATATCCGGTAAACGCTGCGGCGTCAAATGTTCGGTCCAATCCGCTCATCATGCAGAACGGATCGCCGGGCCAGCCCCGCATCAGCTTCGTGCGCCGGGGGAGCATGGACGGATCGATGTTTTTGGCCGAGCTGTGCGCGTCCCGAACGAAGACTTCTTCCGCGCCTGCATCCAGCGCGCCCTGCGCGCACGCCGCCGCCTCGCGTGACATTTGTTTTCTAAAATAGTCGGCGGTCGCAGAGCCGTGCTCCGTTTCCTCCCAGGAGCAAATCCCGCACGTTCCCTCGATATCGCTGCTGATATAGATTTTCATACAAAACTCCTTTCAGACACCACATTCAATAAACAAATCCATTGCAACAGGCGATGCGCGGCCTTTGAAAGGCCCGTTGCACAGGCTTATTAATGAAGCAAAGCCAAGAAAATCGTGATTTCATGCGGTTCCCCGGGATTTTCCGCTAGGCAGGACGCAGGGAAACCGTCTGCTGCAACCACTGCTACAACAACAGATTCGGTCATTTTTCGTTCTGTGTCGTTTTCCTTCAATATACCATAGTTTTCCTGATGAAGCAATTCGTTGGCGCCAAAGCTTTTTACAAAAATTAAGCATGTCATTTTTCTGCGTTCAGCGCTCCTTTTAGCTGATATGGGATACAATCGTTCTGTGATGCTATCATGACAAATTTCTCATAAATACGTACCACTGCGGGTTCCTTCCGCCAAATAGATAGTCTCCCGATTTCCACTCAACAAAGAGGTATTCCGTCCCGTCGATTTTACGCGTAACATAGGATTCTGCTATCGCGTTTTTCTGATCAAGCAGATAACCGTTTGTCCATTTTACAGTAAAAGCTGATCTTTCTTTGCATTGCACAATGGCCTTACCATTATCGTGAAACGTGACCGATTCAAAGAATAGAGCTTCTTGGGGAAAATTTTGCTTATTTTTTGCAAAGCAATCCGGGGAATCTACGAAATCCGTAACAATCCATGTCCCTATAACAAACGCATCTGGAGTGAAAGGTATATCGGTATTGTCATAAATACGAATTTCTTCCTTGGAGTATTCCTTATCGAGTATCTTTTCAAATACATAAATTTCTGGTTTCCCGCCTCGGGAAATGGAATAAAAATCATCTTTCATTTCAACAAACATTAAAGTTTTGCCATTTTGATGATGAATAGAATAAGAATTGCAGCAGGTGTATTTTGGATACCCAAACGACATCATGATACGCCCTTTTGTCCAACCGTCGACAATCCAATACCCTTGACCGCCAGGCAAGAAATATAATTCTTTCAGCCAAAAATTATTAGAATCACTATATTTTGGCTTTTTCAAATAAAACTGTTCGATACTAGGAATTTTATCGATAAATTCCCATTTTCCTAATGCTTTTGTGTCATTTTCAAACGCTAAGACAGGATTGTCATTGACAAATGTGGATTTTTTTGACAACCGACGTATGGGAACTTTCAGTTCCACCGTTTTGTCATCATAATAGATTTCGTAAAATGCGCCTACAATTTGACATGCTTGCTCATCAAGCTGGCGTACCATAAAATCATATGCTTCTTTTAGTTGGTTTTTATTACACACAATGGAAGCGGTTTCATCCAAAAATGAAATTGTTTTTTCACAATAGGTACTGCCTTGCGGAAGTTTTTCTCTAATCTCCACACAAACGCCAAGATCAAAGTCTTGCTCGTGGTATTCGGTTTCATAGTTTATAATCACTATTTGTTGTCCGATCACATTGTTTGGAAGTGCCGATTTGATGGATTGTGCGGCAATGCATGCATCCGTTTTGGTATGAAAAATGCTTCGTGTATATGCCACTCGGATTACATCTGAATTTCTGATTACTAAGTCGAACATACTATTTTCTCCTTCTGTAATGACATTTCGGATATATGCAAGCTGTTTTAGCTGAAATTCGATGCGTGATAATGCTTTCTCAAGTTCTGTGCGTTTTGCGTCTATCAACGCAAGAAGGTCATCTGAACTGTCTGCCTGTAAATGCTGTTTAATTTCATTAAGAGAAAATCCAAGCTCTTTGAGCGCAATGATACGATTACAGTCCGCAATTCTGGCCGCCGAATAATAACGATATCCGGTAAATTTATCTATCTCGTCTGGGACCAGCAATCCTTCGCTATCGTAATAGCGCAGCGTTTTTACCGGCAGATGGCATAACCTTGAGAGTTCCCCGATTTTATACATACAGCAACGCCCTTTCATTAAATTTTATAAAACAAGCAATGCTTTTTGTCTTTGCAGGTTTACTGTATCATTCCAGTTGAGTGGAAAGTCAAGACTTTATTTTAAAATATTTTTGTAAACCGGGAATACAACTATTACATAGCTTTAAGTAATGTTTAAGATGAAAGATTTTATATTTTGTGTCCACGATACTAGCCCGGCAGTTCCTCTTGCATAAGATGAATATAGAGGTTGTATGGAACCGATACGTGCGAATGACTCAGCAGCTTGGAAAACCGTTCTGATGTCCCACCTTTCTGGTAAATAGTTGGCTGGCGAAGGTGTGCCGCAGGGCGTGGATAGTTCTGTAGCAGATCCCGTCTTTTCTCTGGGCGGCCGCGCCGTCTCCGTTTGCTCGTCGTGCGTTCATATACATACTTCTTTTCTTTCCCAAAGTAGTATGTTTGTTTCTGCGAAAACCGGCAAGACTGCTCCCGGAATATTTTTACAACAGTTTCGAGGATAAAAAGGGATTTTCCAGGAGAATAATGGGGAAACCCGCACACGGCAAGAAAGACAAAAAAGTCCCGCAAGGCCTTGTAAATCAAGGCTTTGCGGGACCCTTGGCACAGGGTATTAGAGGCAAATCGCCGAAACCGTTTCTGCCGCGCTATGACACACGATCAAGCCGCGATTCAGGGCTATGCGGCAGACGGGGCTGATCCCAAATGTACTATGATTATTAACAGTTTTCAGTTTATTCTTTTAGGCCCTTTCCCAACTGATACGCCATTACAGGATAGTCGGAATGCCGTGTCATAGATGGAGTTCCACAGCCTTTTCCCAAAATCATCCCCTGGTCGCGAAAATTGAGATAGCGTACCAACGTATGGTAGTGGGCTTCCAGTGACTCAAACGTCCAGTCATCGCTATTCCATGCCACGGCGAGCAAAGCAGAGCGCATACGCTTTCTTTGGATGCTGCCGTTAAAAGAGCAGAAACGATCGATTAAGGTCTTCAGCTGTGCCGACATTCCATAGTAGTAGAGCGGCGTAGCAAAAACCAGCATCTCCGCCTCTAAAATCATGGGGCGAATCATCTCCATCTCATCCCTTTGGACACAGGGACCTTCATAACCGCAATGGATACAGCCGGTGCAGGGGAGTATCCTTGCGTGTGCTGCATCGACGGTCTGAACGCTGTGACCGGTCTCTTTTGCGCCATTCGCGAAGGATTCCACAAGCAAATGCGTAGAGCCATTTCGGTTGGGGCTTCCCTCTAATATGACGATTTTCATCTTGCACCTCCGTAAACTTTATTCAAATCCCTGGAGAAGTTTTACCACCATGGACTTTGTGATTTCGCAGATAGACAGAAAGACGTAATTGGTATGCGACTTCTCTAAGGCTTCTCTTTGCTTTTCTGTTACTACGGTATAAGGGTATATCCCAAACATGAACGGAAAAAAGGCGAAGATAAATCCCTGTATGTCGCTCACTGTCATCTGAGGGAAAAACTTTTCCAGACAGCAGGTTATGGCTCGCATGGAGTTCCCATATGCGGTTTTGAAAGCCACCAGATTTTCCATCCGGCTGTTGGCCTCCATGTCGTAGTGATTCATGGACATGAGCTTCAGCAGTCGGCTGCGACGCTCCAGCGAATGCGCCAGTTCCTCCGCGAACTGATCAACGGTCATCTTCTGGTGGCATTTTTGCATCGCGGTCAGATCCACGATCCATGCCTCGTACTCCCTCTGAAGCAGGGCAAGGAAAATTTCCTCTTTCGTATGAAAATAATAATAGATCAGTGTGCGGGTAAAGGATGTTTTAGTCCCGATGTCCTTGAGTGTCACATCCTTAAAATTCATGGTCTCATAAAGTTCTGCACAGGCGTTAATGATTTCATCTTTCCTGGCTTGGGTTAATTCTTCTGAGCCTTTTGGCATAACAGGTACTTCCTTTCACAATACTATACCAGAAGCGGTCATATAGCACAGTTGCAATCCAATGCAGCCCATTATACCTACTTCTTGACATTGTGTCAAACAAGAACACTTCTGCCGCCTCTCACCGTTGCTTATTTTACTTCATTTCCTTTTCCCAACCGCGGATGGTGGAGACGTTTGCCATATCCGCAAGGGCTTCCAGTTCCCAAGCTTCCTGTTCCGTCAGAGAGATAGCGGCGGCCCTTGCCGCTTCTTCGACCTGTGCTGCCTTGGTTACACCGATAATCGGGAGCGTACCTTTTGCAATGGCCCATGCAGTAGCGATCTGGGCAACGCTGGCGCTGTGGGACACGCCTGTCTCGCGCAGCTTGTTCAGCAAAGCATCCAGCCTCGGCAGGATCGGGTTATAGGCGTTCGCGCGGTCGCTGACCGCAGGGAAGGGGTGAGCAGAATCGTACTTTCCGGAAAGAACCCCCTGCTCCAGAACCATATAGGCGTAGAAGGTGATACCGTTCTCTTTACAGTAATCCAGAATGCCGCTGGTCTCAGATGAACGGTTCAGTAAGCTGAAATGGTTCTGCACGGCAGAGATTTTCAAGCCCGCTTCGCCTAAAATTTCGGCAGCTCGTTTGATTTCGGCCAGATTATGGTTAGACACGCCAATGCTGCGAAGCTTACCGCTTTTCGCCAGAGGGATCAGCATCGGAGTATATTTTTCCACATTCATGGGATTATGAATCCAGTAAATGTCAATGTAGTCGGTGTGCAAGCTGTCCAAGCTGGCCTCCAGCATATGTTCCATTGCCTGATGAGTGCCATCCTCGATCTGCGGTGTGAATTTAGTAGAGAGAATCACATCTTCCCGCTTGGTATTACGAATCAGTTCTCCCAGGATTCGTTCCGAAGTGCCCATACCGTATACAGTTGCAGTATCCCACAGGTTCAGTCCATTTGCCATAGCAGTTTCATAGACGTCCCGTAGGCTGTCAGCAGTATAATGGTCGCCAAATGTACCATCGTTTCCCCATGCCCAAGCGCCCAAGGCAATCCGGGGCAGCTTTGTTTCACTCATGATTGCTTCCTCACTTTCTCATAATTATTTGTTGATTACAGTTTTGGTCCAAGAGACCACACCTGTATGATCGAGCAGCTTGCCCGGTCTCCATGCTGCGGTCGGGCAATGCGCCCTCAAGCTCTTTCTCGCTTTCTGAATCCCGCTGCTGCCGGAGGCAGCGAAGGGAATCATCGTTTTTCCTGTTTGAAAGAAAGGCATTTTCCAATGATATCGCCGGTTTTCAGGTATTCATAGGTAGGAAACTCAAACAATACCGGCCTGAGGGTGCGGTAGTTCACCTTGCCGGTCTCATTCAGATGTTCCTCTTCCACATAGGTATTGTCAATGGAGCAGATAAAGCTCTCAAAGCCCGGAGTATTGTAGACATCCACCACAGAGCACTCCATAGTCAGCGGAGCCTTGCAAATGATCGGCGTACCGGCCTCGCCCAGCTCATACGCAAACACTTCCGATTTGTCCACCCTTGCGCCGCTGACCGAACCTACGAAGTCGGCTTCCGGGAGCATTCCCTCGTCCACAATGTTGACAGACAGCTTTTTTTTCTCATTAATAAACTGGTTGATATAGTGCGCGGAGGCTAAACTGATCAAAATTCTGTCGTGACCGATAATGCCCACATGCGCAACCAACGTCCAGGCGGGCTTTTCGCCGTTCATTGCGCCTACCACAACAGTGGGCGTAGGATATAACGCCAGAGCGGAACCAATGTTTTTCTTCATAAAAGTTACCTTCCTTTCTTTACTAAACATGCGTGATAAATAGCTCGCTTTTTGTTTTGACACTGTGTCAAACGTAAGTCAAAATTTTTGCGGCCACATAGCCGCCTTTTGATTTTGACATCGTGTCAACATATATAATATAGCACTGTTTTGACATAGTGTCAATATTCTGCCTGAAAAATCTTCCTGCCTTTTCCTTTCGGTTCCATAAGAACGTCCGGCGCGTCATTGTAGGAAACAGCGCCTTAAATGTCATCAGAAGCTCGCTTTCCTCATAGAAAAATAGTTCTCTTTGAGAGCGCAGCTGCTACGCTTACCTACAAACTGAGATTTATCTTTCAAAATCAATTTGTACAAATTTCTTCCCGTTAGGTAATATATTTTCTAAAGTTTTGATTCCATGATAACCAATTTCAAGCATTGCATTTTCTAATGCGTGTGCATCCATCTGATGATGCACCTGTTCTAGACAGTCAAACACATGAAGATATGGTGAGTTTGATACCCAGTTCTCCGCTGTATTGATCTGGATAATACATGAAACATACTTTGGATTGACCTGCTTAACAACTTTCTGGAAGCATTTATATCCAATATACTCAATTAATAAATTTGCGATAACCATATCCGCTTTCGGGAGTTTACCGGCACTGTCTAACAAATTAATACATTTACATTCTAAAATCCCGTTTAAATCCGGGTATCTGCGAACAACTTCTTTTAAATAGTCAGCGTTTACATCTATGCCATATACTTTTTTAAACTTTGACTTTTGTATGTGTTCCAGCCCATTACCGCCTGCAATCCCTAATATTGCTACACTGGAGATAGAATAAGCGTCTAATTGCTCTTTCATCATTTCATTCATAGCCTGCAGCTGCATAACAGAATTAAGTTTCATATGATTTTCGTAATCTGATAATGGAATTTCTTCCCATGGATTTTTCATTTCCTGCCTCGTCAATTCCCGATTTGTGTTTATGCACAGTATATCATGATTCTTCCGTATCGGCATTTCTTATCTGCTTAAAGCGTGCTGTCCTGCATTGCTTGCGCAATCGAAACGGCCGGGAAAGGACTGTACAGTTCCGTTCTTGCCCGGCCTTTCATTACATCCGAAAGTCAAGCGGTGACTATTTTGCCGATTTACAGGCTGTCCTTGAAAATGCTGATAATTTCCTCATGGCTCAGTATTTTGTATCCGCCGTTCATGATCAGCGTGGCGTCGGCAAGTCCTTCAAGCATTTCCTCCGTGACGCCGAGCTCTGAAATATTCATCACAAGGCCCAGCTCCTTCATCCACGCTTCCATGGCCTGGAGACCTTCTTGGGCCACCTGTTCATCGGTTTTACCGGCAGGGTTCACATCCCACACATTGACTGCGAAGCGCTTAAACCTTTGCAGGCCATAGGGCAGAATATAACGGTAATAAGGCAAAGAAACTGCTGCCAGCGTCATCCCGTGGGTGGCGTTGGTATAAGCCCCTACGGCCTGCCCAAGCATATGCACCATCCAGTCGGTGGACTTACCTTTTGCAACCAGGGTATTCAGCGCCCAGGTGGCCGTCCACATAATATTGCTGCGGGCTTCGTAATCCTGCGGGTTTTTGTTGGCAATCCGGCTGGAGTGGAGCAGGGAACGCATCAGCCCCTCGCTGATATAATCGCTGGTATTGTCATCCTCACCGGAGAAATACTGCTCGCAGATATGGTTGAAGATATCATAGATCCCGGCAACCATTTGATAGTGCGGCAGCGTCAGAGTGTATTGAGGATTCAAAATGGCAAATCTGGGCATGATTTTCTCATCGGCGAAAACATGACCGATTTTCTGTTTTGTTTCCGGATTGGTAATGACAGCGCCTGCATTCATCTCCGAACCAGTGCCTACCATGGTCAGCACGCAGCCCACCGGCAGCGTTTCACAGTCCGGCTCCTCAAAGCGCAGATAATATTTTTCCCAAGGATCTTCTTTGCAGTTGGCGGAAACGGAAACCGCCTTGGCGTAGTCACAGACCGAACCGCCGCCTACTGCCAGCAGAAGATCCGCATGGTGCTTCCGGGCAATCTCAATCCCTTCGTACAATTTCGGTAATGTAGGATTTGGCATAACGCCGGCAATCTCAGCCACATCCTTGCCGTTGTCCTTCAGGATCCGAACGACATCGTCATAGATCCCGTTCTTTTTGATAGAACCGCCGCCGTAAATCAGCACAACATTCTTTCCGTATTTAGGCAGCTCCGTGTTCAGATCGTTTAGAGCTTCATCGCCAAAATAGAGTTTTGTCGGGTTGCAGTAAGAAAAATTTCCAAGCATAGATCGTTCCTCCTTGATCATTTCAAAAGATTCTTTTCTACAGGCTTCTGCCGAACTCCTTGAGCTCGCTTAATTTTTCCCGGGATTTGTTCTGCTTCTCATAGGCCGAATACATCCCCATATCCTCCAGCTGCAGATACTGAAGGAAGGAATTCTGATATTCGTAAATCGCACCGCTGTATACGTGATCCGATCCCGAGCTCATAATGAGCGCCGCTTTTTTCAGATTCTTCGGTTTGTCCAGCGCATAAATACGGTTGATGGCGCACTGCAGCTGGCCGGTAAAACCATGGTAATAAATCGGGGAAGCCAGCACGATCATCTCTGCCTCATCCAGCAGAGGGTAAACCTCCTGCATATCATCCTGCTGAACGCATTGCCGCTCATGGCTGGAATTTTTTTTGCGACAGTATTCGCAGGCCATGCACCCGGCGATTTTCTTTTGACAAACCGGGACAATATGCACGGTATGGCCTTTATCCCTCGCCCCTTCTGAAAATGCCTCCACCATAGCCGCCGTATTTCCATGCGCCCGGGGACTTCCATTCAAAACCAAAATGTTCATGGTATCACGCCTCTAAAGAAAAGGTGACGGTCACAGTTCCACTGCCCAGAGCTTCTTCCCAGCCGGTAAGATCGTCGATGCGGCCCAGCCGAGTATAGCTCCAGGAATTGGAACCGTAGAATATAACGATCTGATTTCCCTGATACAGCACGATGTCGCCGGCGTGCGTCGTGGTCTGACTGTTGCTGGTCGGAAGGCTTGTTCCAAGCGGCCCAACCTTTTCAAAACCGGAATAGTCGCTCATCTGGATGGTGACAGGCCCCCGCTCCATCATTTCCACCAAAGCGTTCACTGCTGCATTCTCTTCTAAGGTAGCAGTAAAGGTACTGCCGCCAACCTGTACAATCATATTCATTACGCTGTTTTCCTCCTCAATGGTTTCACTATCTGTTGTCTGCGATTCCGATGATGCTTCTGCTTGAACGGAAGCGCTGCTTCCCGGTTTACTCTCGGCCTGCTCGCTGTTACTGCAGCCAGCAAGCAGCACTGACAAAGAAAAAACGGTAATAAACAGCAAAGACCGCGTTCTTTTCATATCCCATTCACCACTTTCTTTATTCTGTATTATAAAAATAACCTGACAAAAACGATCATTCCAAACAAGCAAAGAACCGCGCCAAAAATTCGGTTCATGGTACGCAGCCGGAATTTTACGGCTTTTCTTTTAATCATCTGGGTTAAAGCAGAAAGAGTTCCCCACCAAAAATA
>CABSMD010000046.1 GCA_902478725.1 uncultured Clostridia bacterium | reverse complement strand
CTATAAATGGAGAATAAAATCCATAAATTTTTGTACATTTGTTATATTTTCTACGAGCGTCCTGACTATTTTTATATCCACTACCTTATAAGCAATAAGTCCCTGCACTACGATAAAAAGCAGAAACGAAATCAATCGTTTCTGCTTTTTGAATTACTATCCTTAAAAACACACAGCACAGCGCCGGGCTTTTCTTATAGGAAAGTCATACGTGGCGGTTGATAGGTATCTCTATCATCTATCTCCTCACGCGCGCGTTTCCTTCCCATACGCTCCAAACCTGCTCCTCATCAGCAGGCTGGGCATAGTCGGTTAAAAAAGTGGTTGCAAGTGCGCCGCTGGCCCAGCCGAACTGTAACCATTTCTCCGATTTCCATCCCTGTAACAGGCCATAGAGCAAGCCGCCTACAAATCCATCTCCACCGCCGATGCGGTCAAGCACATGAATTTCGCGCGGCTCCACCACATGCCAATCGTCCTCCTTCAGCATGATTGCGCCCCAAAGATGGCTGTTGGTATGGATCACCTGGCGAAGGGTGGTCGCAAACACCGAAACGTGCGGATAGGCTTTTTTCACTTCCTGTATCATACCCTTAAAGCTGTCAATTTTGGAAGCCAGATCCTTGCCGCCCGCCTCCGGTCCGTTTACCCCAAGGCAAAGCTGGAAATCCTCCTCGTTGCCTACCAGAATATCCGCGATTCCTGCGATTTCAGCAAAAATATGACTCAATTCCTCTTCGCGTCCCTTCCAGAAGCTGGCGCGATAATTAAGGTCAAATGAAATCAGCGTACCATATTGCTTGGCAGCACGAGCCAACTCCAGACAGAACTGGCTGGTTTCCGGCGACAGCGCAGCAATCAGCCCGGATAGATGCAGCACCTGCACCCCTTCCTGGCCAAAGAGCCGTTCCAGGTCAAAATCTTTGACGTTCAACGTCCGGCCTACTTCGCCCGCACGGTCGTTCTGCACCCGGGGCCCCCGTGCGCCGTAACCACTGTCCGCGATGTTAAACTGATGACGGTATCCCCATGGACCTCCCTGCTCCACCTCGGCACCCTCAAATTCCATGTTGCGCGATTTGAGGTTACGTTTGATGAACTGGGCAACCGGGCTGTCCTTGACAAATGTAGTCAGCACCTTGACCGGCAGCCCCAGATAAGACGCGATGCTGGCGACATTGGTTTCCGCGCTCGTTGCCTGCATAAAAAACTGGTCACTCACATAGGTCGGCTGCCCTCCGGACGGGCTGATGCGCACCCCCATACTGGTCGGTACGACGAGTGCATAGGCACAATTCTTTTTTAATTCTTTCATTTTTCTAACCCCTCCCTGTATTTATAGCATTTCCGTGTATCTTCTTACCAGCCAAGCATGTGCTCCAAGAAGACCTTCAGGCCAATCAGGATCAGCAGCATCCCGCCAAAAATCTTAGCCTTTTGCTGTAAGAGCGTACCAAATTGCTTGCCAAGCAACGCGCCGATCAGACAGCACACAAAGGTGATTGCACCAATCATTGCCGCTGCCGGAACAATCGGAAACGACATAACCGCCAGGCTGATGCCTACGGCAAGCGCGTCGATGCTGGTCGCCACGCCCTGCACCAGCAGAACGCGGACGGTAAATTCCTTCTGCTCGCATCCTGCCTCTGGATGCCGAAGCTCCCCGATCGCTTCCCATACCATACTCCCGCCAATGAAGCCAAGCAGGATAAGCGCGATCCAATGATCCAAAAACGAGATGGCAGAACTGAAAAAGTAGCCCGCAAAATAGCCGATAACCGGCATCGCCGCCTGAAACAGTCCAAAGGTAAATGAGGCGATAACCGCCTGACGTCGGCCAAAATTCCGGTAGCACATCCCATTGGAAAGCTGGACCGCAAATGCATCCATTGACAAGCCAAGCGCAATGAAAAAAATGGTTAATATCTGCATGTAATCCCCCCGTACAATAAAGAGTATTGTAACACACAATACACAAAAAGTCAATCGGTTTCTAATATCTGGAACCTCCCTGTTCGTTCCCACATACTGTAAATTGAAAGGATAGGTGATAAAATGGACGAGGAATTGCAAGAACAGATCGCCATCATTGAAAAATCCCAGTTTTTTATCCGCTTTATCGTAGCGGCGGTGCTGTTATCCTACACGGCGGTGGAAATCCAAAAAAGGGAGCTGCTTGGTGAGGACGATTGTCTGCCCGAACCATTTCCCTTCCGCCTGGTTGCAAACGCAATGGTCGTAATCGCGTTGATCTTCTTTTACGGTCTTTCTGAGCAGGCCCTTTGCCAGACGCCGGTCAACCGGACGGCGGGATGCTCCGCCAAATACAACTTTATTGCCAGCGTGTTTGTGTTGCTGGCCGCCCTCATCCGCCTGTATGATGTGATCTTTGTAAACTTTTGCACGCCGCCGGAGGAAACGGAATAGCCGGCAAAAAACGGCAGAAACCACTTCCCCTTTCTGTCGTTTTTTATTGTATCGGTACGGTCTTTGTGATATAATTATAAATAATTAGCTACTATAACGGTCTCAAAGTGGGGGAATGGACTTGGAAAATATATTTTTAGGAGTTCAAAAATGCTCAACGGACGGAAAATGCACCTTTATCAGTATTTCCGATGTCTTTTTAGCCTTTACCGGCTACACGCGCGAGGAAATCCGCGACCGCTTCCACAACAGTTTTTGTGAAATGGTTGTACCGGAAGACGCGGCGGATATTCAACAGACCCTCGCCACCCGCACCGAGCCTACATTCTCCTACAATTACCGTGTCGTAATCAAAAACGGCAGACAGGTCTGGCTGCACAACCGTTGCAGCAGAGTCAAGGAAGGCAATGCGGAATTTTATTATTGTGAGTTGTTCAACGCCTCCGCCTATTATGAATTGGATGGGTATTATAAAAACATCCTGAATTCTCTTCCAAATCCTGTAATCATTACGGATATAGATATGAAAATTACCTTTATCAATACGGCTATGGCACAGGGAAGCGGCTTTACTCTGGAGGAATGTATGGGGAAGCCCTGCTCAATCTTCAACACACCGCTGTGCGGGACGGAGGATTGCTGTATCAAACGTTATCTGCGCGGTGATACGGCAGCGGTACAACAAAGGCCGGATGGGGGTGCGCACCGTGTCTCCTTTTCCAACCTATACGATAACGAAGGTAACCTGAAAGGGTATATCAGCGTCTCGACGGATATATCCCAACTGGTGCAGACACAGCGGCAGCTTACCATCAGCGAGGAACGTTACCGCATCGCCCTGACCCAGACCCAAAATGCCGTATGGGAATACGACATCGAAAGCCGAACCGTATACCAGCCGGACAGCCAGCGGGAAACCATCCTGAGCGACTACCTGCTAAAGAGCGTGATCCCCAATATGCCGGACTCTATGATTAAAAGCGGGCTGATCCATCCCGACTCTGTCGGTGTATTCAAAGAGATGTACGACGACATACACAGGGGCCAAAAAAACTGCTCCTGCACCGTACGTATCTACAACAAAAACCGCGAACTGCGGTGGCTGAAGATGAATTGCAGTACCGTATTCGATAATTGCGGCAAACCAATCCGCGCAATCGGTATCGCACGGGACGTGACCGCCGAGAAAGAAACGGAGCAAAAGCTTGCCATGGAGATGCAGTACCGGGACTCTTTCGTTTCCGACGCCATGTGTGCTTACGAGATAAACCTGACCAAAGATGAAGTCATCAGCCTGTCATCGGACTGGGCCGCCATGCTTGCCCTGCCCGACAACGTCACCTACACCAAATTGGTGGATACGGTGAAGGAAAAGGCGGTATCCGCCGCCCATTGGGATACCCTGGACGGCACAATGGGCCGGTCTTCCCTGCTGGATGCCTTTGATAGCGGAAAGCGGGAGGTCTCCTGTGAATACCGCCGCCGCAGCCCAAACGGTCAAACCCACTGGGTGAACAATACCGCGTATATGATTCAACCGTCCGACGACAGTGACATCTTTGCATTCATCTATCTCAAAGACATCGACGAACAGAAGGAACGGGAAAATGATTTGAAAAAGAAGGCAGAACGGGATGCCCTGACCGGCCTGTTCAACCGCAATACCGTCTCTTTACTGGTCAGCCGAAGGTTAAACGGAACCGGTGGTGCGATGTTTATGATGGACATCGACAATTTTAAACAGATCAATGATACCTACGGCCATCTATATGGTGACGCGGTACTTTCAGAGCTCGCCAAAAAGCTATCTGCCATTTTTGATGGCAAAGACATATTGGGGCGCCTGGGCGGGGACGAGTTCGTCGCCTTTGTATCAGACCCGCCGGACAGGACGTCCGTGTTGGATCTGGCCCGACAGGTCTGTGAAAATATGTACACTGAATATGCCACAGGCGGCTACCGCTGTGTCATCTCCTGCTCGGTCGGTATCGCCTTTGCTCCTGAGGACGGCGCCAACTTCGACACGCTGTACGAGAAGGCGGATATCGCCCTATACCATGCAAAAAACTTAGGAAAAAACCGTTACTCAGTGTTCCACAAGGATATGGCCGGCATCGAAGCTGAAGCCGCCGTCAGGGTCTCCGGACGGGAAGCAGGGGATGAAGGCGTTGTTATGCAGACCGTAATGGATCATCTGGATAGTTTGGCTTACGTCGTAAACCCGAAAACCCATGAGATTATCTTCCACAATCAAAGAACACGGGAACTGTTTCCGAAAGTAGGCGTAGGCTTACTTTGCTATGAGTGTATTCGCGGGAACACTTCTCCCTGTGAGAACTGCCCCATGCAGGCATTGCCTGGCTGGACGGGGAACGCCCCTACCATTGAACTGTACGCGTCCGGTACCAGGCGCTGGCTGGCTGTATCCGCGTCCTGGATCAACTGGCCGGATGGGGAACGGTATTGTATCATCAACAGCAAAGACATCACCAGATACAAGGACGGTGAATCTGAATGAAAAAGTTGTTCGCCGCTTTACTGGCGGCGTTGTTTTGCCTGTACTGCTTGCCCGGCAGCCTTGTCGATGTCACCGGGCAGGAACAGGTGGTTCGGGTCGGTTATCCAATTCAGAAGGGGCTGACCGAGGTTGACGCAAGCGGTCAATACAGTGGGTATACCTATGACTATCTTGAGGAGATCGCCCAATATACCGGCTGGGACTACGAGTTTGTGCAGGTGCCGGGCGACATCAATACCGCCCTGTCGACTATGATGGAAATGCTGAAGCAGGGCGAGCTGGACCTTCTTGGCGGTATGAATTATAACGATACGCTCGCGGAGATGTTCGAGTATCCGGAAAACAACTATGGCAAGGCCTACACCACCCTTTGTGCGCTGGAGGATAATACCGCGATCACCTCCAACAACTACCAGACGGTAGAGCCGCTGCGCATTGCCATATTGAAAAACGCCGATACCCAAAACAAACGTCTGGAGGAATTTTGCCGGACAAACGGCCTGGCTCCCGAATTGGTGTACTGCGACGACTTTGAGGGACAGATGTCAGCCCTGCAAAACAGTACGGCGGATCTGCTTTTGAGCATCGATGTGAATTCCTCGGACGGCTTGCGAACCATACTCAAGTTTTCACCCCGCCCCTTCTATTTTGCCTCGACAAAGGGCAATACGGATCTGATACAGCGGCTGAACGAGGCGCTGGTTAAAATCGATGAAACCGACCCCTATTTCGCACCCGGCTTATATGAAAAGTATTTCGGCAATGAACCTTCCAAGCTATTTTTATCAGATGAAGAACAAGCCTATATTCAAAAGAAAAAATGGATCGATGTAGCGTTGTTGGTCGGAAAAGCGCCGATACAATTTCTGGACGAAAAATCCGGCGAGATCAGGGGAATCAGCAAGGATATCCTTCGCTATATCGAAGAGCAGACTGGTCTTGCCTTTCGTTATCATACGGCACACACCTCTGGTGAGCTTACCCGTCTGGTACAGGATGGAAAGGTGGAACTGGTCGCAGGGATCAACTGCGACCAGGAAACCGCTGCTGCCTATCAGGTTTCCAACACTCGCCCCTATCTGGATATCCAGATCACGATGGTGCTGAATAAACGAATTGATCCGGACAAACTGGCCGGAAAGCGTCTTGCAATCCCTTCTGACCTGTTTTATTCCGGCGAGTATATGGGTGACGTCCAACGCTACGACACCATGGAACAATGCCTGCACGCGGTTGAAACCGGCGACGCCGACTACTGTTACGCCAACGGGAACACCGCCCAGTTTTACGCAAACAGACAAAATTATCGAAACATTACTCTGATTCCTCAGACGAGTACCAGCCAGAGTTTCTGTTTCGGGTTGCCAAAACCGGCCGACCTGACCCTGTTGACGATCATTAACAAGGCCATTTTAAGCATTCCGGAGTCTGATCTGCAGGCGATCGTGTACCAAAACACAGCCGATACCGGGCGCACGATTACACTCTCATCCTTTGTAAACGCAAACCCATGGCAGGCCATCGGGATACTTTGCGGTTTTACCCTTTTGGTAATCCTGTTGCTTTTGTGGATCCTGTACATCCGTTCAAAAAGCAGTAAACGGATCGCGCTGGAAAATGAACGTTACAACCAGCTGTGCGATTTGACAAACGAATGTCTGTTTGAGCTGGACCATCAAAAGGACCGGCTGCGGTTTAGCGGAAATAGCGCGGAACGGTTTTTCCGTCTATCCGGTCGAGAGCGATATCTTGTAGACAGTGAGCAAAGGTATACCGGTTTCACAGAGGCAGACAACGATATCATGAAAAAAATTCAGGCTGGCGCTGAGGGTACCTTTGAACTGCAATACATAAGATCCGAAGGACAATCCCACTGGATTCGGGTAACCTGTAAGGTAATTCGGGATAAACTGGGCAGTCCCATTGTAACAATTGGAAAGGTAATCGATATCCAGGAAGAAAAGGAACGGATGGAACGCCTTGAGGAAAAGGCACAGATAGACGGATTGACAGGAGTTCTCAATGCCGCTTCCTTCCGCCAGCTAACCGAAGAGAACCTTACGGGAGGCGGAACGCTGCTGATTATGGATATCGACCGGTTTAAAGAGGTGAATGACCGGTATGGCCACTTTACCGGCGATCAGGTTTTGAAAGAAGCCGTCCGTTTGATCCAGCTGGCGTTTGTCAAGGACGGTATTATAGGCCGTTTGGGCGGGGATGAATTTTTGGTGTTTTTAGTGCGCGAAACCAGCAAGGACAATGTCAGCCATAGATGTGAAGCGCTACGGGAAAGCGTAAAAGGCAGACGGTCTCTTCCGGCAATTACCATGAGCATCGGTGCGGCAACCGTATCGGAACACGAAGGCTATGAAAGCCTGTATAAGCGCGCTGACGCCGCGCTGTATCGGGTCAAAGAAAACGGCAGAGACGGCTATGAGATTGCAAAACCTTAAAGAAGCAATAGGAGTGTAACATATGGAAGTTACCCGTATCAAAGACAAACGGAACATACGGATCATGATCATCGGGCTGGCCTGCATCGCGGTCGTTGTGACGAGTCTGTGTTTTGTTACTGTTAACATGGTAAAGAATACTGTCAGCGCGGAGACCGACCGGTATCTGGACGAAATCTCGCACCATTTGGCTGCTTTGGCAAACCATAAGGTCGCGTCTACCTATCAGATGTTGAACGCAAGCGCGGCCGTATACCAGCAGTTGGAAAGCGGGGAGGCCAGGACTCAGTATTTGCAAACGATCTCAGAGTCTTTTGACTTTCAACGGATCAGCGTCATCGGCATGGATGGAACGATTGTTTCAATGGACGGCAAAGGCCTGAACGTGTTGGAGGAACCGTATGTGCAGAGTGCCTTGCAGGGAAAAAGCGCTATATCGGAACGGGTCCCCTCCCCTGTGGACGGCACCGAGGTGCTCATCTTTACCGTACCACTCATCGAGAACCATTCGGTTGCCGGCGCATTGGCTGCCAGTATTCCGCAGGAGAGTATGACCGATTTTTTGGCCATTGAAAGTTTCGGCGGTGAGGGATATTGCGCTGTGATTGACCGGGAAGGACATTTTGTCATAAAATCCACCAATAAAAATGTCCATTCCACTGGAGACAACTTTTTTGGCCTGCTTGAGCAGAATGGTACCCTCCAGTCGAATACCTCCCTTGACCAGATCAAACGCAATTTTGAAGATGACTTGGCGGGTAACTTTTCCTACTCTTTGGAAGACGGGATGAAAAAAACGCTCAATTATACGCCTTTGGATGTGGATGGATGGTATCTGCTATCCATCGTGCCGGAGGATGTGAACAGAAAAACCGCAAACCGTTTTATTCGCTTTTCTGCAATCATCAATATCGTCATTGTTGTGCTATTTTTATCTTTGATCCTGTTGATTGTTTTTCTTCAGAGAAAAAATCAAAAACGGTTGGCAGAGTTCGCTTTTACCGATCCGGTTACCGGAGGGTGTAACCGGATGGCCTTTGAAATGAATGCGGAAAGGCTGATCGGCAAATCTGCCGCCGGGTCTTTTATCCTCGTCTCGCTGGATATTGATAAATTCAAACTGATCAACGACCTGTACGGCAGTAACAGGGGAAATGACACGCTTCGATATGTATATCAAACCATTCAAAAACTGCTGCAGCCGGACGAATTGCTGGCGCGCATCGCGGGGGATACCTTCAGCCTTCTGCTGCATCGCACGGACCAGGACAAAATTCGCCGGAGGCTGTATGATATGGCGGAGAAAATCAACCGTTTCAACGATGCGTTAGAGCGTAAATACTATTTGACCTTCAGCATGGGCGTGTATGAGATTGAGGACCCTGGTCTGGAAATGATTGCGATCGAAGACCGTGCAACCGTCGCACGTAAAAACAGCGCGCGCGCACTGGATAACCGGATGGTATCCTGTATGTTTTATTCGGAGTTTGAACGGATCAGGATGATCCATGAAAAAGAAATCGGAAACCGGATGCAGGAAGCGCTGGAAAACCATGAGTTTATTTTTTTCCTGCAGCCGAAATACGACTTAAAAAGCAATGAAATCTGCGGTGCGGAAGCATTGGTGCGATGGAATGATCCAAAACGCGGCCTGCTTTCGCCGTCGGAGTTTGTGCCGATCTTTGAGAAAAACGGTTTTATTACCAGAATGGATCTGTTTGTCTTTGAACAGGTCTGTGCTCTCCTGCAAAAGTGGATTGAAAATGGGATAACACCGGTGCCGATCTCGGTAAATCTGTCGCGCGTACACCTGCGTACCCCGGACTTTCTGGAAGAGTACCAAGCCATTTGGGAAAAATACCGGGTGCCTGCCCGTCTGATAGAGATCGAATTGACTGAAACCCTCGTTTTCGAAAACCTGGACGCCTTTGGCAGGATCATTGACCAGATCCATAACATCGGATTCCATTGCTCTTTGGATGATTTCGGAAGCGGGTATTCCTCGCTCAATACCCTCAAAGATATACCCGCCGACGTGTTAAAGCTTGACCGCGCTTTTTTCAGTGATCCTGCAATGGACAACAAACGTGGCAACGAAGTGGTGGAGAGCGTGATCGAGCTTGCGCACAAGCTGCAAATGCAAACGGTTGCCGAAGGGATCGAAACGTTGCCGCAGGTGGAATTTTTGCGCCAAACAAAGTGTGACGTGGTGCAGGGCTTTATCTTTTCTAAGCCGATTCCTGTCAGCGAGTTTGAACTGCTGGCGTTTGATCAAAAACTGTCCGGAGCGGCAATTTTATAAGGACAATAAAGCAACGTTTGACAGCATTCGAGCCGGACGGAAGGATAACAGCCCGCCCGGCTCGCGGTTTATCTATTTAAAAAATGATCTTTGATGCAATATAATTCATCTTTTCTCCCGGCAGGACGTCCTTTTGCAGGTATTCTATCGCCGCGATCGCCGCCGCACGTCCCTGTGCGTATACGTCCTGTACCACTGTCGCTGAGACCAGGCCGGCATACCGTTGTGGAACCGCCTCACAACCAATGCATGTAACGGTATCGGTCCGTTTCAATTTTTGAATGGCGAGGCAAAGGTCGGACAAAATCCCATCCGAGCTATACACACAATTAAAGTCCTGTGAAACAGATGCCAACTCCCGCGCAAGCTGGGCGGCAAACGCCCGTCCGCTTCTGCGCACAGCGATTCTTCCAACCGGCTCAATCCCCCGCCCCTCCATATAACGCAGGAACCCTTCGGTCCGGCCGCATGAAACACGGTTCTCGGTTGTTTCGATCAGAAGCACCTTGTCGCGGCCATCCCGCTTTTCAAAATGCGCCCTGGCAAGCGCATATCCATCCCGATAGGCATTTTGTCCAAAATAAAAAGTATTTTTAATGTCCAGAAACTCCCCTATGAGAAACACCCGCATCTGTTCCGTCATGGCCGACAGCCGCTTTTGCACCCGTTCGGATGTGGGCGCGGCAATCAGCAGAATTTTGGGGGAATACGCCTCGACTGTGTCTACACAGGACAATAATTCCTCCGTATCATACAGCGTGGAAAAAAGCGCCGTCCGGCACGGCTGTCCGCTTTCGGCAAAAACGGCCGCCGCGCCCCGCTGCATCTCATCCCAAAAATAAGACGGGAGCGTGGGCAGGATCAGGCCAACCTGCGCCGGACGTTTCTCCGGCATCTGGTATCCGGCAGTCCTGGCGGCCTCCTGAATGCGGGCCCGAGTGCAGGAATCCACGCCCGGGCAATGGTTGAGCGCCCGGCTTACGGTCGCCTTACTGGTGTAGGTCATCCTAGATATCTGCTCAAGGTTAATCTTATCCATGCTGTATCCCCCCTTATTGATAGTATCAAAATCCAAGCCGGTTGTAAAGGGAAAATGTTGTTTATTTTGTACATGATATGAAACAAAACCCTGTGCTATACTGAAGATAACAAATCGAAAAGGGGTGCGATACCTATGTCAAAGAAATTACAGATCGGCGTGTTTGGCGCGGGACGTGGTGAAATCATGATCCGCGTACTGCTGAACCATCCGGATGCGGAGCTCGCCGCCGTATGCGACAAATATGAGCCGGGATTGAAAAAGGTAAAGGAGAGGGCTGAAAAGGAAGGGATGGAGGTCGCCTGCTACAATAATTTTGACGATTTCATCCGCCATCCGATGGACGCTGTCGTGCTAGCCAATTACGCCACTGAGCACGCCACATACGCCGTCCGGTGTTTACGGGCTGGTCTGCATGTGATGTCCGAGGTGCTGCCTTGCGAGACGATGGCGCAGGCGGTGGAGCTGGTTGAGGCAGTCGAGGAAAGCGGCAAGGTATATGCCTATGCCGAAAACTACTGTTACATGCAGCATACCTTTGAGATGTGGAAACGCTATGAGGCGGGAGAAATCGGCGAAGTCATGTACGCCGAAGGGGAGTATATCCACGACTGCGGCGCGATCTGGCCGAGCATCACCTATGGAGAACGGAACCACTGGCGCAACCGGATGTTCCCCAACTTTTACTGCACGCATAGCATCGGTCCCATGCTGACCATCACAGGCCGGCGGCCGGTTCGCGTCGTCGGCTTTGAAACGGCGCCGGTGGAGTGGATGCAAAAGCTGGGCGCTTACCACGGCACTGGAATCGAACTCATTACGCTCGACAACGGCGCGGTGGCCAAAAGCATACATGGCGGACTCAAGCGCGAACCCGGCAGCACCAATTATGAAATATATGGACAAAAAGGCATGATGGAAAGCGGACGGTTTGATACCAGTAAATGCTTTAATCTGTACAAAGAGGGGGAGAACCTCTGCGTTGGGGAATGGGAGCAGTACGATCCCGTCAACGAGATTGAACGGGAACGGGCAAAGGAGTTCCCGAGCCACGGCGGGAGCGACTTTTACACCACCCACTTTTTTATCGAAAAGATCCTTGGCCGTCCCGACGGAAAATGGAGCATCGACGTCTACCAGGCGCTGGACATGGGAATCTGCGGCATTCTGGCCTACCGTTCGGTGCTGAACGGGAACCAGCCCATCGATGTGCCGAACCTGCGCAACAAGGAAGAACGGGAGGCCTATCGCAACGACCATGCCTGCACCACGCCCGAGGTGGCGGGAGACCAGCTCCTTCCCCGTTCGTCGTTTGGCGAACCGGACATTCCCGATGAGGTTTATCAAAACGTCAGGCAGCTGTTTTTGGAAGGGAAAAACGCGCAATGAACCCCTCCTACCCACTGATGTTTCTGGCGGTGTTCCTGTTTGCCCTCAACAGTTGCCTGACCCGGCTGTTCCAGGTCAAACAGCAAAAAAAGGCGGAAGGGCTTTTTCTCTACCAAGCCTGCTTCTGCCTGACCGCCTCGGTTTTATTCTTTGGTATCGGGCGCCAATTGGCAAAGCCTTTGCTGCCCGCCGTTCTGTTCGGCTTGTTCTTCGCCGCCGCGATTTTTTGTTCGGCCAAATGCTGCGAGATTGGTTCCATGTCGCTTACGTCGATCATCATCAACCTGAGTCTACTGGTCCCGCTGCTTTATTCGTGGATTTTCTTAAATGAGCCGGTCTTGCCGCGTTCCATTATCGGCTGCGTACTGCTCACAGCCACCTTCGTGCTCTCCTCGGGCGCAAGCCGGAAGGAGCGTTATTCCAACTGGTGGCTCCTGCTGGTAGTGATCGGGTTTGCGGCAAACGGCACAACCGCGGTGGTGCAAAAACAGCAGCAGCTTATGCAGGCAAACAGCAGCGCCTTTTTAGGCACCGCCTACCTTATCAGCGCCATTGTGATTGCCATATTGTTTTTTGTCAGGAAGGGAAAGCAACAGACCGCCCATTTGGTGCAAAGCCTGCCAAAGACGGTGGCGTATTCCCTGCTGTCCGGCTTTGGCAGCTTTGCGGGCAATGGGCTGCTGATGTACCTGAGCACAAAGATTAACGGAGGCGTGCTCTATCCGGTCATCAACGGCGGCCTGTGCCTTGTCTGCTCCGCCGTATCCTTCCTGGTATTCCGTGAAAAGCCGACCCGCCGAAAGGCGGCAGCCATCCTTACGGGACTTGCGGCCATCACCCTGCTCTGCTTATGAAAAGCGGTTCCCTCCCCAACTGGGGAGGGAACCGTCTTTATTCCTCTTCGGCGTGTTCTTTGTCGCTCTTAACTACTTTTATTTAAGTTTCATGCAAATACACGTCCGTAATACTTCAATTACATCATTTATTATGGCTTGCTGATTTTCTGTTGCCAAAATGTTGCTACGCATTTATTATAGCAAATTCACGCAATTTAGCAACCCATTTTTTGGGATAAAGGTGTAAAATATTGTCCTACCCTGTTTTTCGTGTGAAAATCATTGTAAAATAAGCCTCCTAAAATGATTAAATTGTTCCAACATTACATAATTAGATTTTCTCCTTATCTACCCGTATTACATAGTACTAGCACCATGTACAAATAATCAATAAGGAAAAAATTTTTAAACTGACAATTATCTTGCTAAGGAAAAAGATTTAATAAAATTCAATATCATTTATTCATTTTGGGTATTGCTTTTTAATTTGTTTTGATATATAATATCGTCGTAACGTTTCTCTTTTGCCACCGGGTAAAGAGATTATGCGTCAGACTTTCTATCATTAGGTCATAGAAGATAGAAAGTGCTGACGCTTTTTGTATATTAAGGAGATTTGTCTATGAAAAACAAAACGCTATTAAAAGAATTTTTCCAATATGTAATATTAAATATATGTGGCATGGTTGGATTATCATGTTACATACTCGCTGATACCTTTTTTGTTTCAAACGGTTTGGGTGCAAATGGTCTGACCGCACTTAATTTAGCTATTCCGATATATAGCTTTGTTCATGGAAGCGGTCTGATGTTTGGAATGGGGGGTGCAACAAAATATTCCATTTACAGAGGACAAAAAGAATACAAAAATGCAAATAAATTTTTTTCAAACACAATTTACATTATGTTTGCATTGGCTGTCATTT
>CABSMD010000045.1 GCA_902478725.1 uncultured Clostridia bacterium | reverse complement strand
CTTCGGCGGAATAAATCCGCCTGCACGAATTGTTTCGAAAACCATTTGTTTCCGAACCTTCCGCTGATAAAAAGGGGGTTTTGACAGTCTGCAAAAGCATACTGCTTTTTCTATCCGATTGTTTTCTCCATAATGTAGTCATCCATGACGTACCCCCCGCCAATATTCTCCACCTGGGTGCGCGCTTTGACAAAGCCGCGTTTTTCATAGGCCGTGATCGAACCGGTGTTATTTTTATTGACGGTAAGCCAGATTTTTGTCCAGCCCTCGGCCTTGCACAGCTCGGTCAGGTAAGCAAGCGCCCGCGACGCGATCCCTTGATTCCGGAAGGCTTTTAACACATAGATTTTACTCAAAAACAACTGCCCGGCCTCCGGCTTGATCGCCATGTATCCGACGTCCTGCCCGTCAAAGTGCATCAAGTAATAGCGGTAGCCGCCTTTTAGCTGCTCACGGATCGCTTCACCCGATTGCAGGTGCTTTAGCATATAGGTAACCTGGCCGAGGCTCAGGATTTTAGCATAATGCTCTGTCCAGATGATTTTGGCAAGCTGGGCAACCGTTTCAATCTGCCCGTCCGATTCGACGGGGAGCAATTTTACATCCATTTCTATCCCGTCCTTCCGTTCGTTCTGATTTGGCGGAGGCGCGCAATCCACGCTGGCTTTTTCAAGATCAGGCTCCATACCGGAACGCCGCAGACCGTGACCACCAAAAACTCGCCCAACGCAACCATCGCCACCCAGTACCAATAGGATTCCGGGGCTTTGGCAATGAAAACGATTTCAAACGCGATAATCAACGACGATACCGACGGCCACAGGCTCGCGACTGTCAGGGCTGTAAGGTCGTGACGAATATACCGGCGCGACAGGTAGATAAAGAACACACTGAACAACGTCGCCACACTGCCAAACACCGCATCAACCAGCCCGAACGGGCCGAAGATGTTAGCAATGAGGCAGCCCAGCACGAGGCCGGGTATATAAAGTGGATCGATAAACGCCAAAAACACCATCAACTCCGAAAACCGGAACTGCACCGCCTGGTAACTTAAGCCATACAGCGCAAAGGTAAACGCCACATAAACCGCCGCGACCATCGCGGTCACAACGATCATTCGGGTACCGCCAAATCTCTTCATATTCAACTCTCTCCTTGTTTTTTTCCATGCAGGGATGTCCCGCACTTAAGTGGTTATCAAGCACACTTTTTGTTTTATTGTAAAACGAAAATTCTTTACAACCGTTTTAAAACGACGATTTCAGCATCCGCGCCGCCCTCTCCATACTCACAAACCAAAAGGTATGTGTCATCCGCAGCTAATCCATAGCAACGGGTGCTGTTCGCTTTGCAAATCTCGGCCCCATAATACATCTTATTGTCATCCCAAAGCTTTATCGTCTGCCCACTTGGAAGCGTATACTCCAGATTGATGAAATCTCCCTTCAATTCATTCAACTGCGTAACAGGCGCCATATCCTCTATGCCCAACTCATTGAATTTGCGGATCAGTTCCTCTTTTTTCATCTGCTGTTACTCCTTTCACAAGGCTCAGTCCACGGTTCCATTTTCAGAAGCCTTATAGGCCTCCAGACGGTAAATCGGAAGATTCTGTTCCATGAACGTGGCTTCATACTCGGTAACGACGCCATCCCAACTCCCGTCCTTATGCAGGTCATAGGTCACATTTTTCAGCGCAAAGCCGCTTTCTGCAAAGGTGTTGAGAGAATACGCAAACAGGTTGCGGTTATCCGTTTTCATATGGATGGAACCACCCGGGCACAATACCTGACGATACTGGGCCAAAAAGGCCGGCGCGGTCAGCCGCCGTTTGGCGGTAGACGCTTTGGGCCACGGATCACTGAAATTGAGATAAATCCGTTCCGCCTCCTCAGGCGCGAACAGCTCGGTCAGTCCCGAGGCATCCGCCATCAGAAAACGGATGTTGGGGATTTCTAAAAGCTTGGTCTTTTCCATTGCTAAAAGTAACACATCCGGGCATTTCTCCACCGCGACGAAATTTCTTTCCGGATGCCGCAGGGCGGTTTCGGTAATGAATCTGCCCTTGCCGCAGCCAATCTCGATATGTAACGGCGCGGCGCGTCCAAACGCCGCCGCCCAATCGCCTCTACCTGCCGGCGACTGTATCCAAACATCGGCACAGCGCGCCATACGCTCCTCTCTGTGCCTCTTTTTTCTCATTCGCATAGATTATTTCTATCCTTTAATTCTTATCCTTTTATTTTAAATGAACTTTTGAGTGGCACGACCCGGTTGAACACCGGCATATCAGTCATCCTCTTATGGTCGATACAGAAATAACCCAGACGGATGAACTGGAAACGGTCATACTCGCAATGCAAGGCATACGGCTCGACATAGCCGATCCGCTTCTCATCCGAATACCGGTTGATCGGTATCCCGTCGGCCAGCATGGTATTATCGTCGGTCGACTGCTCCGGTTCTAAGAACAGGTGGTCGTATAAATGGATCTCCGCCTGCACACCCTCTTTGACCGGCACCCACTGGATTACCCCTTTGACCTTCTTTTCAGAGGTACCCGCCCCACTCATCGTGTCCGGGTCATAGGTACAATAAATCTCCTCCACCTCGCCGGTCTCCTCATTCTTTTTAAAATCGTCGCAATGGATGATATAAGCCCCTTTCAGCCGCACATCATTGCCCGGATAGAGCCGGTAATATTTCTTGGGGGGATTTTCTAAAAAATCGTCCGCATCGATATACAATTCCCTTGAAAAAGGAACCTCACGACTGCCCAAGTCCTCGTTTTCCTGATTGTTTTCTATCGTTACCAGTTCCGTCTTGTCCTCAGGGTAGTTGGTGACAATTAACTTGACTGGCTTGGTGACCGCCATGACGCGTGGGTATTTGAGCTTCAAATCCTCCCGCACACAATGCTCCAACAGCGCGTAATCCACCACACTCTTGCTTTTGGATACCCCGATCGTCTCACAAAATGTTCGAATCGCCTCCGGCGTATAGCCACGGCGGCGCAGACCCGACAGGGTCGGCATACGGGGATCGTCCCAGCCGTCCACATATTTTTCATCCACCAGCATCTTCAGCTTACGCTTGCTCATGACATTATTGGTCAGTTCCAAGCGCGCAAACTCGATCTGCTTGGGCGGATGGTCAAACTCACACTCCCGCAGCACCCAGTCGTAGAACGGACGGTGGTCTTCAAACTCCAGCGTACAGATTGAATGGGTGATGCCCTCAAAGGCGTCCTCCAGCGGGTGGGCAAAGTCGTACATCGGATAGATGCACCAGTCGTTCCCCGTTCGATGGTGAGCCGACCGGGTGATACGGTAGATTACGGGGTCGCGCATATTCATATTGGGAGACGCCATATCGATATTAGCGCGCAGCACCTTCTCGCCGTCGGCAAACTCCCCGGCACGCATCCGGCGGAACAAATCAAGGTTTTCCTCCACCGACCGCGACGCATAAGGGCTTTTTTTGCCCGGCTCGGTCAAGGTGCCCCGATACTCGCGCACCTCGTCGGCCGATAGATCACACACATACGCCTTGCCCTTTTGGATCAGCATTTCGGCGCACTCATACATCTTTTCAAAATAGTCGGAGGCATACCGCGTATCTCCGTTCCATTCAAAGCCGAGCCAGCGCACGTCCTCCATGATCGACTCGACGTACTCGGTATCCTCCTTGACCGGATTGGTATCATCAAACCGAAGGTTACAGGTGCCGTTGTATTTACGGGCCGTCCCGAAATTCAGGCAGACCGATTTAGCATGGCCGATATGCAGATATCCATTCGGCTCCGGCGGGAACCGGGTATGCACCTCGCCATTGTAGGTTCCGCTTGTATTGTCCTCATCAATGATAGTATGGATAAAATTTGACGGCATTGTCAGCTCGTCCACCAGCATACACCTCTTTTGTTTTCAGTGATTAAATATAGATAAGTATATCATGGTTCCTAACAATTTTCAATTATAAGATGAATTTTATCCTTTTTTCTAAGATAATATGAAAAAAACATCTCTCTATTGTTCTTTTTGGATAGATTTTAAAAACGCTTCCACCTCTTGCCGCATTGGCAGAGAAACCGAAGCACCGTCGCGGCTGACCGTAATGGCCGACACCGCCGTGGCATAAGATACCGCCTCCTCTACCAGACTGTCGTCACAAAGCGCGGTGCAGAAGCCGCCGATAAAGCCATCCCCCGCGGCGGTCGTATCCGCTACCTTGGTCTCATAGACCCCGTGGCGGCAAACTGTTTCGCCTTCATTATAAATACAGCCATCCCCGCCCAGGGTGATAACCGCCTGCTCTACCCCACGGTTTAAAAACCAGTTAAGCGATTCCTCCGGATCTTCACAGCCGGTAATTTCCCCGGCCTCATACTGGTTGGGAATCAGGATGTTCACATATTCCAGCAGGCCGTCAATCGGACGGGCGGGAGCCGGGTTTAAAAGCACCTTCGCGCCCCACCGCTTCGCCAGTTTCGCCGCGTGCAACACCGTTTCAAATGGAATTTCCAGCTGCATTACCACGATATCCGCCCACTGGAACCAGTCGGCGTATTCGTCGATCCTCTCCGGCGTAAGCGCGGCATTTGCACCCTTTTCCAATATGATATGATTGTCGCCGCCACAGACCGTGATGACCGCGATGCCGGTTGAACCCTCCACCATAGAAATTCCTTCACAGCCGACACCGTTAGCCTTGAGGTGATTCACCAACGTGCCAGCGTAGAGGTCGCTTCCCACCGCGCCGATCATTTTTACCGTTCCTCCTGAACGCGCCGCGGCGATCGCCTGGTTTGCTCCCTTCCCGCCTGGGACGGTGGCAAACCCGCTGCCGGTAATCGTCTCGCCCAGCAGCGGCAGACGGGGTGTATGAATCACCATGTCCATATTGATGCTTCCGACCACTAAGATATTGTTCACTGACAGACCTCCCCGGCTAAAATATAATTAACACAAATCAAACAGAATCCTTTCTTAACGACTTGATTATAGCATAAATTTTACTATTACTAGGCAACTTTGCTTTCTTTTATTAATCATTCATACCGGTAGCTACTTTCCTGTTGAAACCAAAGTTGCCTACATTATAGCATATAATCTTTAGCAAGTATAGTCATTTGTTGAAAAAAGCCCGCTATTTTTCCGGTTTAAAAAAATGTATCATAACTTATCCCTCTCACTCATATACATGTACAAAAGTGAAATTGAGGAGGATACATATGGATATTTATAACGATATAGCGCAGCGGACACAAGGAGATATCTATATCGGCGTAGTCGGACCCGTACGGACGGGCAAATCCACGTTTATCAAACGGTTTATGGATCTGCTGGTCATTCCGAACATCGACAACGCTTACAAGCGGGAACGCGCACGCGACGAGTTGCCACAGAGCGCTGCCGGACGCACGATCATGACGACCGAGCCCAAATTCGTTCCCAACGAGGCGGTGGAAATTAATGTTGGCGAGAACACCGCACTAAAGGTCCGGCTGATCGATTGTGTCGGCTATATCGTCGACAGCGCCCTTGGCCACATTGAAAATGAGCAGCCACGCATGGTATCGACGCCTTGGTTTGAAAACGAGGTGCCGTTTTCACAGGCGGCTGAACTGGGCACAAAAAAGGTAATCACCGAGCATTCCACCATCGGCCTGCTTATCACCACCGATGGCAGCATCAGCGAGATCGCGCGCGAGGATTACATCGAACCGGAACAGCGGGTAGTGGAAGAACTACAGGCGATCAACAAACCGTTCGTCATCCTGCTCAATTCCACCAATCCCAGAAGCGCCGCGACACAGGAATTGCGCGATAAGATGCGTGAGACCTATCACGCCCCCGTTGTGGCAGTCAACTGCGCGACGATGGAAATGGAGGACATCAACCAGATCATGCAGGCCATCCTGTTTGAATTCCCGGTGGTGGAGATCTCCTTCCGGCTTCCCAACTGGATCGATGCGCTGGAGCCTTCCCATTGGCTCAAGGACGGCATCTACGGTGCAATCACCAAGTCGATTGAAAACGCAACCAAGATCAGCGACGTATATGCGGCAATCGAAGAGCTAAAGGGCTGTGAATACCTCAAACAGATCGAAGTTGCCAGAACCGATCTCGGCAATGGCAGGATCGGCGTAGAGGCCATGACGCAGGATAACCTGTTCTATAAAGTATTGAGCGAAACCTCCGGTTTTGAGGTTGCAGACGAATACGCCCTGATGTCTCTGATGGGCGAGCTGGCACATGTCAAAAAGGAATATGACAAGGTCGCCTTCGCGTTAAGCGAGGTGGAACGCACCGGGTATGGAATCGTATCGCCGGGCATTGATGAGCTCACACTGGCAGAACCGGAAATCGTCCGCCAGGGCAGCCGGTTCGGCGTACGCCTTAAGGCGTCCGCCCCCAGCATCCACATGATCCGCGCGGACATCGAGACCGAGGTCAGCCCGATCGTCGGCACCGAAAAACAGTCCGAAGAATTGGTGCATTATCTGCTACAGGAATTCGAGACCGATCCGAAGAAGATCTGGGAGTCCAATATCTTTGGAAAATCTCTGCATGAGCTGGTCAATGAGGGATTGCACAACAAGCTCTACCGTATGCCGGACGACGCGCGCGCTAAATTACAGGAAACCTTGCAAAAGATCATCAACGAGGGCAGCGGCGGTTTGATCTGTATTATATTATAAGAATAAGCAAAAATCCATCCCTTGCAGGAAGTGTGAGGGATGGATTTTTTATAAAAAAAGGGGGCGCCTCGTAAATTCCGAGGCGTCCCTATATAAATAGAGAAATGGAAAGCATATTGTAATAAGTTTTGTTTGTCGCCTATGTACGCTTGGTAATCCTGAAAGTGAGCATGGCCAAGCATACAATGGTTAAGCCACACCCGCCGGATACCCGGCGGGGTGATCTATAAGAAATAGAAGTAGGGAGCTAATCCAACAGACGTTTGATGACACTTGCCGCCTGCGCACGGGTGGTATTTGCACTGCCCACAAAGGTACTCGGTGTCATACCGCTGATTAAACCTGCTGTCGTTACGGTGTCCACATATGGATATGCCCAGTCGGCTATCTCATTCTTATCAGAGAACTTTTCAATGCCGCCTTTGCTCACACTTCCTCCCAGACTAGCGTATGCTTTGGCTATAATTACCGCCATTTCCTCACGGGTAATCACATCGTCCGGCCGGAAATAACCGTCATATCCAGTAATCAGACCCGCGTTTGCGGCAGCGTTCACATAGGTATAATGCCATGCATTCTCCGCTACATCCGCAAAGCCGGCCGGTACCGACGAGGTCAGGTTCAGCGCTTTGACAATCAAGGTAGCAAATTCTGCCCTGGTAATGCTGCGATCCGGCTCAAAGGTGGTCTCCGTTACGCCGGTAATGATTCCACGGGCTACCAAAGCCTCAATATCATTCTTCGCCCAATGATTACGGGTATCTGTAAAGCGGCTTGCTGTATTGTTATTGCCAAGCAGGCCGATTCCACTGGAGGATGAACCGATGCTTGTGCCCTGACCCGAGGAAGGATTGTTGGATCCTGGCGGGTTATAGTCCGGCGCAGTTGTGGGAGAGGTCTTCAGCTTAAACCTGACCCTGTAGGTCTTGGTCTGTGTCCCGTCCTGCGACGTTGAGGTAATGGTTGCAGTTCCGGTGACGCTATCCGCGTTTGTCACCACAATGCTTGCCCTGTGCTCCGATGTGGCGGTTACTTCCGGTATTGCAGTTGTATCCGCAGGAAGTACATGGGTATAGTCCTCTTTTTCTGGATCAAATCCGCTGGCCTTTGTACCGTTTACATAGATGCCGGACAGCTTCGGATCGGAAGATTTTTCATACAGTTCGGCAACGGCAAATTCCCCGGTTTCGCTCGTCCACACAGCCAGGTCGTCACCCACATCGATAAACCCGGTCTTTTGACCGTTTAGAGCATCCGCTTTGTCCTGCGCCATATTATTGGTAATCTCAGTCTGGACGCCGTCGGCATTACGCAACAGGGTCTTCCCTTTCGCCCCGGCAATCAGAATCCGGATCGGCGTGTTATACTGGCCATTCAGAGCCAATGTCGTATAAACTTCTCCAAATACCTCCTGCGAAGGCGTCGCCACCGGCGTTATGGTAAATGTGTTTCCAACCACCGTACCCTGTGGAATCTGTATTGTAACGGTCTTACCATTGATAATGGCAGTGATCGTCGTGGCTGGCAGGACGCCACCCTCCACCTTCAGATCCACCGGGCCGCCTACCGCGCCGAGGTCAATGTCGATTTCCCGCATACCTTGTATGATCTCGATCTCGCCGCCACTCGGCAGACTGATATCCACGTCTGTGACCTGCGCACTCTTAAAGGTATCGAACGCTGCGCCAAGCGCGGTGGAGGCTTCTGCGATCTGAGTCGGTGTTGAGGCTTCGTTGCTATATACTGCACGCGCCGCCTCCAGGTCTTTTACAAGCTGATTGATCGCCGCCTGCGGGTATTGCCCCAGCGCTGTCCCTGCAACAGCCTTGCGCTGTTCGGCCGCAACTGTGTCGATCAATTCACCCAGAGAGCCTTTGCTTGCCACAACATTAACCGCTTCTGAGAGGGTCGGTTCTCCTTTTGTGCCCTGCTCATCAACCGGCGTTACCTCAAATTTGATATATTTTCCTGCAAAGTCCTCACGGACGGTCAAGCTGTCTGTCGTTGCGCCGTCGATCGGCGTATAGGTGCCAGTCAGGGTGTCAGACCACAGCCAACGATAGGTTGTATTGGCTTCCTGATCGCCATCCTTGTCACAGAACTGGTAGGTGCCCTTGATCAGTTTTCCAATAGTAGGTGAACCCGCAATCAGGATATCCTGTGCATAAGGCGCGTTATTCACTACCGCGATCGTCCCCATCATTTCCATCGGCGGCAACGGCTTAAAGTCTGGCAGGTCGGTAAATACCTTGGAGTCGGCCTTTAGGTTGTAATTGCCACCGTTGTAATCTTCAAAACCCGGATCGGAAGCGTATTTTTTATTTGTGTTCTCGATGACCGGCCAGATGGACTTGTTGCCCCGGTCAGTGGATACGGCGGTATTACTCTTGGAATTTTTATAAGAGATATTGTTTCTAATGTAGCTGTTCCAAGCTTCTCCCTTTCTGACCTTGCCGCCATTGACAGCCTCTACCAGGCCATTCAACTCCGGATGTTTGCTGATCCAGGGTTCCTTGTCATAGGGAAATTCCAGTAATTGTTGCCAGCACCTATTCACCATATTGTTCCAGGTTGTGCTGCCCCAAATTCCACGGATATCGTAATAGATGGGATGTACGCCCTGTATGATGATATTGTTTTCAACCAGGTTGTTCATACCGCCGCCGAAATGCATGCTCCGGTCGCCGACGTTTTTGATGATGTTGCCATACACATGGAATCCACTGGCCATATCGTCGATATAGATCCCGAACGGACCAAAGGATTTCGGATAGGGATTCTGTGTGTCGTACAGGTAGTTGTACCGGATGACGTGCCCGCTCTCCGTCCAGTCGCGGCCGGAATAAATCATGCCTGCGTCGCCCGTTTCCCTGTCCAGATTGTATAATCTGTTGTACTCTATGAGGTTGTCGTTCCCATGTGTCAAGATGCCGATGTGCGGGGAATTATGAATCTCATTATGCGCCACATAGATCCCTGTACCCCTCACATCGATTCCAGGTCTCAGGGTACGGATGCGGATGCCGAAATTATGGATATGGTTGTTGACCGCATAGTTGTTGCAATGCGTCAGGGTCAGAGTGTCCCCGCCATTCAGTATGATACCACCGGCCCCCAAGCTTTGAAGCTCGCAATTGGTCACGCCATTGTCATGACCGCCTCTAATAGCCACGGCCTCGGTCGCAATGCCAAAAAGATGGCAATTGTCAATAAGGATATTGTTGCTGTTTGCATCTACCAGGATCCCGTTGCTCCTGCCGTTGCCGATCTCCAGTCCCCGTATGGTCAGATAGCTGCAGCTCTCTATCCTTATCATGTCGTCCACCATCTGTGAGAGGGTGATCTCGCTGTTCTTGATCTCTTCGGTAGGATAGAGATAGAGCATTCCATTCTTTCTGTCAAGGTACCATTCACCGGGCACGTCCAGCTCGTCAAGCACGTTAAAATAATAGTACCGGCCTGCGGTTGAAAAACCATAGTAGCTGGCGTATTGGGTGGTCAGCTGGTTTTTGCTGACGTCAAAGCTTTTGACCGCGGTCGTGCTGCTGGCCCAATTATGCTGGAAAAAGCCAAACAGCCAGATATCTTCATAGCTTTTCCAGCGCGAAGGTCTCGAATCCTTATAGGTAAAAGTCGCGCCCTCAATCTGTGGTCCCGGCGCTTCGGTGCCGCCAGGCTGTACCACGTTTTGCGAATTTTTGATTATGCTCTTGATATCGGTAAAGGAGGAGGCCGCAAACACATCGTTCGGGTAGCGCGCCAGGAGCATCTGCTCCCCGTTTTGGTACAGCTCCGGTGCGGGAGGCCCCTTGGGCAGGCCGTCCCATTTCGTCGGTGTAGCCTGGCCGCTTACGTAGAACTCACCATAGTCAAGCCCTTCATGCTGCTTAAGGTCATACTGGACGGCATTCTTTTTAGCGTCCTCGCTCGGGAAGCGGTCGGCGATCTCCTGAGCCACCGGCTCAAATTTACTGTTATCCAGGGTGAAGCCACCGTTTATAATAACCTTTTCGTTCTGGTAATTCCGATACATGATCGGCGATTCCTTAGTCCCGGCATCCTCAGCGGTAAACTGGATCGCGGATGACAGCCTGTAATCGCCCTCGCGGATGTAAACCACGATTCCGCCCTTGGGCAGTCCGCCGGAAGCCTTGATCGTCCGAATCTTATCTCTTGCCCCTTCGATGGTCCGAAGCGGTTTTTCGATCGATCCGTCATTGGCATTATCGCCATTGAGGGCAACAAACAGTTTGGACATGCTTGTCACCTTCACCGCATCGCTCGACACCGTTTCCCCCTCTTTGGGATCGGCAACAGCGCGCGGCGTGACCTCAAAGCGAATGTATTTACCCAGAAGGTCGGCGGTAACGACAAAGAACTGCTCAGTCGCATTCTCGACAGGGGTGTATTCCCCATCCGCAGTATCGCTTACCAGCCAACGGAAGGAGGTGCCTTCCTCCGTATCCTCATTGATATCATAATAGGTATACTGTCCGGTGAGCGTCTGATTTACAGCCGGATTGCCGCTAATCTTTACATTCTGCGCAACCGGCGCCTGTGCCGAAACAGTATCGCCGACCGGTCCATATGCTTCTGAGAGCACCTCGGAACCAGCGTTTGGCTTTTCTGCCTTGCCCGGTACGACGCCTAACTTGATATAGCAATCCTTTTCCGCGTCGGTCAAGCGATAGGCCGGGGTTTCCGTTTGCTGGATCAGCTCATACTCACCGTCTGCCGTACTGCTTCTGTACCAGTTATATTTGGTGCCACTCTCCTCAAACCCATTCGGGTCTGAGAATTGATAGTTTGCCTGAAGCAACTGTCCCTGCGCCATGACACCCTCGATTTCCACATTCGCGGCCTGCGGGAGGCAGGGGCCCATGAAGGAATCTTCCATAAGCACCGCCACTCCGGTAAAGGGTGCTTTGGAGCTCACCGGGGTGACCTCGACTTTCAGGTATTTACCAACGTCCGCATCGGTCAAGGTATAGGTTTTCGCAGTTGCGGCCGCAATCGCGGTATATTCTCCATCCGCGCTGTCGGCGCGCAACCAACGGAAGGTGGAGGCACCCTCCGGGTCGTTGTTGGGATCGGAATAGGTATATTCCGCCGTCAATTCCCCGTCGACCATCGCCTTGCCGCTTATCTTCACTTTATCCGCCGCCGGCGGCATAGAGGTCATGTACGCACCGCTTTCCACAGGCTCTCCAGTGGTAGGCTGCTCGATACTGACCGGCGTGACCCTTACTTTTAAGTATTTCGACACATCCTCAGCGGTCAGGACATAGTCCTTTGAGGTCGCGCCGGCGATCTCGGTATACTCGCCGTCGGAGGTGTCAGACCGCAGCCACTGGTACAGGCTCTGGCCTTTGTTGTCTGTTCCGGCTCTCTCATCGTCCGGGTCGGAATAATCAAAGCTTGCGCTCACTGTTTCACCTGGCTGGGTTCCACCCGACACCACCACATTGGAGGCTTGGGGCGGACGGGGCAGAAAGGCCGCTTTGACGACAACATCGTCTGCATATATGGCATTGCCTACAGAGGCGATGGATTCCACATATATGCTGTCGATCGCTCTATCGCCATCCAGCTTATATACGGTGCCTTTCAAGTTAAAGTCATGCCAGTCGCTCTCGCCCAACACCGTGCCGTCAACGTTGGAGACGCTGACCTTAAATTTGGAGGCAGGCGCATCTACTGTTGTTTTGATGCGTACCCAGCTCCCCGCCGTGCGGTTTGCAACCACAGGCTGCGCACCGGTATAATGCTCACCTGTTGCGGGAAGGGTAACCGTGCTTTGCCGGATAACCGCCACACAGATGGGCGACGGCGCATTTGTCCCGGAAAAGCCCAGCTTTACCTGGGCGGCATTGCCGGTCGCATTCCCATTGACAAGGATTTCATAGGTCGCCTCTTTTGCATTCGCGGCGTTGACAGACTCAAAACCACTGACCTTCAAGCGCGGCCATGCATTCGCACTGGTCATGTTAATAGAGACGTACTTATTCGTCGTAGAACCGGACCAAAGCGGGAAGGTCAGCTTACCATTTGCATACCTCAGGTTGTCCGCAAAATTCTTTTCTGTTCCGGTTTCTTCCTCTAAAGTAAACGAATCAAAATTTTCAGTATAAATGGTCACCAATTCTGACGCCTGAGTCACAGGGCCCACGGCATCGGAGGCTACGGCATCGCTCAACGGCGCACCGTTATAGTTGGACCCAGCCTGCACCTGCGCACGGATTTTTTTGCCCAGATCACCTTCTGTAAGGATATAGGACTGCTCCGTCGCGCCTGCGATGGCGTTCCAAGTCGTCCCGTTATCCTCCGAGGTCTCCCAGGTGATCTTCCGTTTTGCGGTGTCCTCCGGCTCATAACTCGGGCATTGATAGCCGTATGTAACCGACAGGGTTTCACCAACCGCCGGGGTTCCGTTCACCTTTACATTGGAAACAACCAGTTTTTGCCCCGGCTCAACTTCCTCTCCTCCGACCGTCAGAAGAATATTGTCAAAGTACACCGCATTCTTGGAGGCATTGATTGGCTCTATCTGGAATTTGGTGACTTTACAATTGTCCAGTGAATAAACCTTACCCTCTCTGTTCAGGTCATGCCATCCGCTCTGTCCAAGCTGTGCGCCAGCCTCAGACAACACGGTGGTTCTGAATTTGGAGGTTTGGGTGTCGATTTCCACCCGTATTTTACTCCAGGTTGTTCCGATTTTGCTTTGCGAAACAATAGGCGTTTGGGTGCCCGCGTAGTGGACGCCCGTGCTGGGAACGACGATTTGATCCTGCAGGATTACAGCCGCCGCCACCACGATTTCTTTGCTTTCCCCCTCGGGCAGCACCGCTATGCCAAGTGTCGATACCTTGGCGTCGGTCATATTGCTGCTCATGTCGATGTCTAACACCGCCATGGGAACGCCGCCCTTTGTGATCTCTCCATATTGCGTTTCAAAGTTGGTTATGGCCGCACGTCCATAGGCGGTCAAACCCCCGGACGCGTTGAACGAATTCGCCAATGAAACGTATTTGGTATGATCCTCTTTCACGGTAAAAGTTCCGGCGCTCTTTACCAGATATTTGCCCAAGTCCGGCGCTGTTACGTTTTCAAAATTCTCCTGTGCCATCACACGGGTATCGGCGATGACCGCTGCAGGGCCAATCATGCTGATGAGCATACATATGACCAGCAGGATCAGTCCACCTGTACGAAACCTTCTCCTTACTTCCAATTCCACCATCCCTCTCCTAAAAATATAAAAATTTTATCATAAAACAAGTGAAATATCACTCTCCCCACCGAGAGAGGAGAGTGGTATTTACC